>JAXDMN010000051.1:0-15321 GCA_034666045.1 Phycisphaerales bacterium
GCGCCCGTCGAATAGCGGCGAGGATTGCATGCGCGGGCGAAGCTCCGCGCGCAGCCGCGACAGCGGTTCCCGATCTTCGCTGAGCCGTGTCGCGATCTCCACGTACTGCTGCGGCGTCTGCGCGACGAGATGTTCCAGCCCGACCGTGTGCAGCAAACTCACACCGACCCGCGAAACGTGCGTCTGCCCGGCCAGCGTCACGACCGGCACGCCCATGTACAACGCATCGCACGTCGTCGTGGTGCCATGATACGGGAAGGTGTCGAGCGCGACGTCAGCACGCGCGTAAATCGACAAATGCTCGGCCGCCGTGGCAAGCGGCCCAAGGACGTGCAGTCGGGCGGGATCGACTTCGCGGGCGGCGAAGGCGTCGTTCATCCGCTGCCGGGCGATGGGATCGAGCAGCGCGGTCGCCTTGATGATCATGCGCGCATCTGGGATGCGGCGGAGAAGCTGAGCCCACGTGTCGAGGCAGAGCGGCGAAATTTTTGCGAGCTTGTTGAAGGACGCGAACGTGATGTGGCCGGCCGATTCGACCGGCAGCGGCGCGACGGGCGGCGCCTCGCGCGAAGGCTGATAGCACCACGCGGTGCGCGGCAGGCGGATGAGCTGCTCGGTGTGGAACGCATCGGTCGACCCAGGCGGATCGGCCCACGCATCGGTGATCCGAAAATCCATCGCCGCGAGGCCGGTGGTGTTCGGGTAGCCGAGATAAGTCATCTGCACCGGCGCGGAACGTCGCGCGAACGCGAGCAGCCGGTTGCCGCCGGTATGGCCGGCGAGATCGATCAGAATATCGATGCGGTCGTCGCGCACGATGTTCGCGAAGAGGTCGTCCACCACGCCGTGACATTCACGCCAGTGATCGGCCGACGCACGGATGCGCTGCGTGACGTCGTCCGGGCGCTCGGCGTCGCTGTAACAGAATATCTCGACCGCCGCGCGATCGTGGGCGGCGAGGAGCGGCTCGACGAAGAACGCGACGGAATGGCGGCGGAGATCGGGTGAGACATAGCCGATGCGCAGGCGACGGTTTTCGTCGCGATCGTTCGCGTGCGGCGGCGCATCGTTGCCGAGAACATTTGCGTGCAGCTCCGCCCAGCGCACGTGCTCGGCGAAGACGTCCTGCGGCGTCTGCGCGGGGTCGTAGTTGAGGGCGAGCAGCAGGTTGCCGTGCGCGACGCGCATCGCGGGTTCGAGATCGATCGCTTTTCGATACGCCGCGACCGCTTCGCCGGCGCGGGCCTGCTTCTGAAGCGCGGCGGCCAGATTCGCGTGCGCGCGGGCGTGATTCGGATTCAGCTCGATCGCCCGCCGGCACGCCGCCTCCGCGGGATAAGCGAGATTCTTCACGCCCAGCGCGAAGCCGAGATTGCTCCACGCGTCGGCGTGATCGGGCCGAAGGGCGACGACGCGCTCGAAGGCGGCGATCGCCTCATCGGTGCGGCCGCTCGACTGGAGCGCGGCGCCGAGATTGATCAGCGCGTCGAGATGTTCGGGATTGAGCTGAATCGCGCGCTGGTAACTCGCGATCGCCACGTCCAGCTTGCCGAGCGCGCGGAGCGTCTCGCCCAGGTTGCTATGAAAATCCGCCGCGCCCGGCTTGAGGCGAATCGCCTGGCCAATGAGCTGCTCCGCCTGCGCATGTTGCCCAACCTGGTGGGCGATCACGCCGAGCAGGTGCAGCGCGTCGGCGTTCATCGGATCGCGCGCCAGAATCTGCCGATACAGCGCCTCCGCCTGCGGCAACTGTCCACGCCGGTGATGCTCGATTGCAGTGAGAAGTGCGTCGCTCATGCTGCGCCTGCTGGTTGGCGGCACCACGTCTGCCATGCGCTGCGGTACGCGGCTTCGACCGCGCGCGCGAGCCCGGTGGCGTCCATGAGCGGGGACGACTGCATGCGCGGGCGAAGCTCCATGCGCAGTCGCGAAAGTCGATCGGGGTCGCGCGCCAGCGCCGCGGCTATTGAGACATAGCCGTCGATGTCGTCGCCAATCAAATCTCTCAGCCCGACCGCGCTTAGCAGGCTCACCGCCACGCGCGAGACGTGCGTCCGCCCGCCCAGCGCGACGACCGGCACGCCCATGAACAGGGCATCGCACGTCGTCGTCGTGCCGTGGTACGGAAACGTGTCGAGCGCGACGTCGACCCGCGCGTGGGCCGCGAGGTGCTCGGCGATGGAAGCGGCGGGCGGCAGGATTTCGACGCGGCCCTCGTCGACGCCGCGCGCGGTGAATTCGCCCATCAGCCGCCGGCGGTTCATGTCGTCGCGCAGGCGATTGCTCTTGAGCAGCAGGCGCGCGTCCGGCACCGCGGCGAGCAGCTTCACCCACATTTCGATCGTCGCGGGCGAGATTTTGTGGTGCTTGTTGAACGAGCCAAAGGTCACGCCGCCGCTGGCGAGGCACGGCGGCTGCGGCGCGGGCGGCGGAGCGTCGTCGGCAGCGCGATAACACCACGCGCAGCGCGGCAGGCGAAGCAATTGCTCGGTGAAGTGCGCGTCCGTCATGCCGGGTGGATCGGCCAGCGCATCGGTCAGGCGATAATCCATCGCGGGCACGCCGGTCGTCGCCGGGTAGCCGAGGTAACTGATCTGCACCGGCGCCGCGCGCATGGCGAAAACCATCAGGCGGTTCCGCCGCGTGTGACCGGCGAGATCGACCAGCACGTCGATGCGGTCGCGGCGAATCAGGTCCGCCAGGGCGGCGTCCGGCATGCCGTGGACGTCGCGCCAGTCATCGGCCGCCATCGCCCGCAGGCGATCAGTGACGACATCCGCGTGATCGACGTCGCTGTAGAGAAACACCTCGACCGCGGACGTGTGATCGTGCGCCGTAAGCAGCGGCTCGAGGAAAAACGCGACCGCGTGCTGGAAGAGATCGGGTGAAATGTAGCCGAGGCGCAGCCGGCGATTCGGATCGCGATCATTTGCAAACGCCGTCGGTGTCGCCGCGGCCGTGTCGCGATTCATTTCGCGCAGCAGCGGCTCGGCATATTGCGCCGCCCACGCGCGATGCCGCCGAAAAATTTCCTCCGGCGTACGGTCGTCGAGGTAGCTCAGCGTCAGCAGCATGTTCGCCCACGCCGGGCGGCTGCGCGGGTTCAGCTCGACCGACTTGTCGTACGCGGTGACCGCCTCGGTGAAACGCGCCTGGCGCTTGAGAACGTTGCCGAGATTACTGTAGCCCTGCGCGCTCGCGGGCGCAAGCCGGATGGCTTCGTGACATGCGGCTTCGGCTTCCGCGAAGCGATGCTGCTCGATCAGCGCGAGCGCGAGGTTCGCATGCGCATCGGCGTGGTCCGGCTTCAGTGAAATCGCGCGGCCGTATGCGGCGATCGAGTCGTCGATGCGCTTCGCGCGGTAGAGGGCCGCGCCGTAGTTCGACCACGCGTCCGCCCAATCCGGACGCAGCTCCACCGCATGCTGCCCGGCGACGACCGCCTCTTCGTAGCGCTTGAGCGTCACGAGCTCGGCGCAGAGGTTGCTGTAGGCGGCAGCATCGTCGGGCCGCAGCGTGGCCGCCGACCAGAACGAACGCATCGCCGCGTCGATGTCGCCGCGCTCGTGATACATCGCGCCAAGCTCCGCGTGCGCGTCGGCGCGGGTGGGATCGAGCTCGATCGCGCGGCGGTAGGCTGCGATCGATTCATCCGCCCGACCGGCCGTGCGAAACACCTGCGCCAGCGTGAAATGGAACTCCGGCGAATTCGGCTGGACGCGGATCGCCCGGGCGAGGAGTTGCTCGGCGTGTTGATGCTGGCCGGCCTGCTGCGCAATCATGCCGAGCAGGTGGAGCGCGTCTGCCTGATTCGGATCAGCGGCGAGCACTTGCCGGTAAATCGTTTCCGCCTGAGCGAGCCGTCCGGCGCGGTGGTGCTCCACGGCGACGCTGAGCGCCTGTTCGATGGCGGCGGCGGGCGACTGCGGCGCGGTAGACATGTGCGGCGGACATCTTACCAATCCAGCGTCCCACGCCACGCATCGGTCAGCTCGTCCAGCCCGATCTCGAGGACGCGCTCCTTCGTGCTGGTGATCGTCAGCTTGCGCAGGTGCTGCACGAGGCCAAAATCGACGACGTCCGCCGCGCCAGCGAAATCGGCGGCGAAGGCGGCGCGGTCGTCGGCGTTTTTTAGCTCGACCAGATACCGGCCCGGCCGCTCGGCGAAGGCATCGTCGGTCACCAAGTGTTCCTCGCCGATGATGAGCCCGAGGCCGGACGCGATGCACATCTCCGCGGCGGCGACGGCGACGCCGCCGTCGGAAACGTCGTGCGCGGCGGCGACTCGGGCCGCGGCGATTTGCTTCGCCATGGCGCGGTGAGTCTTTGCGAGCGTGTCGAGTTTCTGATCTCGCGAAGAGACAAGTACGACTCGGGCGGTGCGGTTCTTCAGGTCCATCGTCACGCACTTGCGGACGTCGTCGAGCACCGCCATCGCGCTGATCAGCAGCGTGTTGGGGATGCGAATGACTTCGCCGGTCTCAGAAACAGTGAACTGATTGTGCAGCGAATCCTTGCCGCTGATAAACGGCACGCCGTACGCGAGGGCGGCGTCGCGGCAAGCTTCGGCGGCGCGCACCAGCGTGCCCATCGTCTGCTCGTCGTCCACGCTCGGCCAGCAGAAATTGTCGAGGATCGCGATCTTGTCCGGATTCGCGCCGACGGCGACGACATTGCGGATCGCCTCATCAATCGCAGCGATCGCCATGTCGTACGGGTCTTCGACCGACGGCGCCATACCCGCGCCAAGCGCGACGCCGCGGAAACTGTCGAGCTTCGGGCGAACGACTGCGGCGTCGGACGGGCCGATCTGCTCCGGGCCGATCAGCGGCTTGATGACCGAGCCGCCCTGAACTTCGTGGTCGTACTGGCGGATGATCCAGTGCTTGGAGGCGATGTTGGGATGCGCGAGAGAGGCGAGCAGCTTCTTCTTCGTGGCTTGGGCGTCTCGCGCGAGATTTTGTTTATCTGAAGGGCGCTCGGGCGAGACGCCCAAGCCACTTTTATTCTCCCGAACGACCGCCCGGCGTGTCGGCATCGGCAGGCCGTTGTGCATGAAGTTCATGGACAGTCGGCCGACTTCGTTGCCTTTGTAGTTGAGGATCAGTTCCTTGTTCGGCGTGCCGAACGTGCCGATGACGGTCGCTTCGACGTCCTCACTCGCCGCGAGTTTTAACAGCTCTTGGACATGCTCGGGCGGAACGGATAAACCCATCCGCTCCTGCGCTTCGCTGATCCAGATCTCGTCATAACGCAGCCCGGCGTATTTCAGCGGGACGCGATCGAGGTCGACTTCCGCGCCGACTTTTTCCCCCATCTCGCCGATCGCCGAGGAAAGTCCGCCGGCGCCGAGGTCGGTGATCGCCGTGAACAGCCCGCGATCGCGCGCCTGGAGAATCACGTCCGCCATTTTCTTCTGCGTGATCGCGTTGCCGATCTGGACGGCGTGGGAAAATTCATCCGCGTGCGTATCTGTCAGCTCGGCCGACGAGAAGGTCGCGCCATGGATGCCGTCGCGACCGGTTCGCCCGCCCATGAGGACGATCGCGTCGTCGGGCTTCACTTCCTTGGTCACCTTGTCGCGCGGGATGAGTCCGACGCAGCCGCAGAAGACGAGCGGGTTGCCGAGGTAGCGGTCATCGAAGTAGACGCCGCCGTTGACGGTGGGGATGCCCATCCGATTGCCGTAATCGCGCACGCCGGCGACGACTTGCTGGAGGATGCGCTTGGGGTGGATGACGCCCTTGGGGAGTTTTTTGGTCGTGGGGTGCGCGACGCAGAAGACGTCGGTGTTTGCGATGGGTTTCGCGCTCAGACCCGTGCCCATGACGTCGCGGATGCAGCCACCGACACCCGTCGCGCTTCCACCGTAGGGTTCGATGGCGCTGGGATGGTTGTGGGTTTCGACTTTGAAGCAGACGGCGTCATGGTCATCGAAGATGACCACGCCAGCGTTGTCTTTGAAGACGCTCAAGCAGAAACCGTCGGTGCGACGGGACATCAGCTCCTGCGTGGATTGAAAAATCGTTTCCTTGATCAGGTTCGCGTAGCGACGCAGCGTTTTACCTGTCTCGTCGACGACTTCGACAGCGCTTTTCAGCGTCTTGTGAACGCAGTGCTCGCTCCAGGTCTGCGCGAGCGTCTCCAGCTCGACGTCGGTCGGTTCGCGCTGCTGCTCGCGAAAGTACGACTGGATCGCCTTCATCTCGGCGAGCGAGAGGAACAGGTGACCCTCGCGGCTCAGGCGCGTGAGCTGCTCGTCGCTCAGCTCGCGCAGGCGGACGTGCTTGAGATGGAACTGGTACTCGTGACCCGCCTCGAATTTTTCCGGGATGTAGACGTCGAAGTGGACGGATTCGATCACGCCGTTCGCGAGCACTTTCGAGGCGATCTGCTCGAGCTCGCTGCGCGGGACGTCGCCTTCGATGAGATACGCGCGGCCGGTACGGACTTCCTTGACCGGCAGACCCATGTCGCGGATCGCCATCTCCGTCGACGCGGCGACCGGGTCCATCACGCCCGGCTTCAAGTGGATTTCGATGCGGCTGCCGTTCGATTTCGCCGATTTGCGCACCAGCTCCGCCTGCTCGACGATCGGGTCGGCCAGCAGCTCATCCGCGACCCGGCGGACCTGTTTTTCGTCGGCGTCAGTATCGATCAAAAAAATCCGGCGAATGGAGATCGGCCCGAGCTCGGTGCCGAATTCCTTGATCTGCTGGCGCAGCGCCTCCCCGACCGCGTCGGTGGCCGCCTCGGTGCCCTCGCGCGCCGGCGGCGTGGTGCGTACATCGATCCGGTAGATCATGCGCGGATTGTACGCACGACGCCGCGAACGTCACGTCTACGCCGGCACTGCCTCCACGATGCTGATCACCGACTGCGTCGGTACCACGCGGGCGAGGTGGAAGCCGGCCTGTCGCAGCAGGACGGCGAATTCCTTTTCGGTGCGCTCGCGGCCGCCGGTCATGACCAGCATGTTCAGGTCGAACAGCTTGCCGAAGTGCGGCTCGTTTCCTTCCGGGATGACGGTGTCGAGGATCAGCAGCTTGCCGCCGGGCGCGATCGCCTTGCGGATGTTCTTGAGAATGCGGATCGAGCGCTGATCGTCCCAGTCATGGATTATGAACTTCATCGTGTAGAGGTCGGCGCCCTGCGGGACGCTCTCGAAGAAGTCGCCGCCGACGGCGGCGGTGCGGCTGTTGAGGTTGGCGTCAGCGAAGGTTTTGCGGGCGCCGTCGGCGACGTACGGCTGATCGAAGACCGTGCCGCGCAGGTGCGGGTACTCGTTCAGCACGGCGGCGACGAGCGCGCCGTGGCCGCCGCCGACGTCGGTCAGATGCTTGAACGGCGCGAAGTCGTACGCCTCGAGCAGCGCCTGGTGGATCGCGCCGGTCATCTCGGTCATCGTGCGGTCGAAGTTGCTGCCGTTCTCGGGGTTCTGCTCGTAGAACTTCCAGATCGGCACGCCGAACTTGTTGTCGAACGCGGTCTCGCCGGTGCGGATGCTGTGGAGGATGTTTTCCCACGCGGCGTAGTGGTCTTCGCCGAGCTCGACGATCGCGGTGGCGCGGAGCGACCCGGGAACGGTGGTTCGCAGCGCTTCGCCGAACGGCGTCAGCACAAATTGTCCCGGCGACGTCTCGCGGACGACTTCGATGCCGGCCAACGCGCGCAGCAGCCGGTACAGCGACGGCGCGTGCGTCTTCGTGGCGGCGGCGAGCTGCTCGGCGGTCATCGGGCCGCCGGCGAGATGATCCGCCAGGCCGAGCTTCGCCGCGAGGTAAACCGTACGGCCGGCCCAGAAGCTTTCGACGAAGTTGAACATTCGCTGCGCCGGCGTCGAAGCAGCGGCGGCGGTGACAGGGACCGGGGTTTCGAGTGTTGCGGTGCTCATGACAGATATTCCTTGTGTGCGGTTCCGTTAGTGATGATGTTTCCGACGATCAATCGCGCTTGGCGACTTCCATGCCGTGCGCTTCGGCGATGCGAATGAAACGTTCGACGTCGAACCAAGCGCCGGGCGGCGGCGAGACGCGCCGGTCGGGCCAGGGCGTGCCGGATTCCTTGAAGAAGTTCTCGAATCCGCCGGGCGTGTGCAGGTCGAGCACCTTCGCGTCCGCGTTGCTCGCATTCCGGAAGCCGTGGAACACGCCGCGCGGGATGTGGACGAACGTGCCCGGCGTGGCGGTGATCGGCCCACCCGGCACATCGAACTCGATCTCGCCCTCGAGGACGAGGAACATCTCGTCTTCCGGATCGTGCGTGTGCGGCGGGACAAAGTCACCCGGGTGCGCGGTGATTTCAGCGACGGCGAACGCGTTGTTGGTCTGCTCGTTGCCGAGCAGGATGCGCACGTGCAGGCCAGTGACCCAAAGATCGTGCAGCGGCTGCGGCGGCGCGGTCTTTCGCTTCGCCTGCCACACCGGCATCAGCTCGATGTCGAAGTCTTCGCACGCCTCGGCCAGCTTGACGAGCGCGCCCGGCGTAACGAGCGGGACGGCCGAGCGATCAGTCGCTGGGAAGCCGGCGTCCGCGACGAAATCGGCGAAGCCGCTCGGCGTCGTGATGACGATCAGCGTGCCGCGGGTCTGGCCAACGTTCTTGAAGTTGTGCACGCTGCCCCGCGGCACGAAGACGCTCGTGCCCGCGCCGCCGGTGAAGACCTGGTCGTTGCAGATGAACTGAAACTCGCCAGCGACGACGTAGAACAGCTCATCTTCGCGCGAGTGGCAATGCGGCGGCGGTCCGCCAGCCGGCTGGACGGTCGCGCGGAGCACATCGTACTGCCCGCGTGATTGCTCGCGGTTGACGAGGACTTCCATCAGGTCGGTGTCGAGCCAGTACGCCTTCTCGGGCGCGGCGGTCACGGTCACGATGTCGTTCGCAGGTGCAAGAGTCGTAGTCACAGATGAATCCTCCGCTTTAGGTGGCGGGAATTTACGAGTTGAACGGGATCGAAACAGCTTCCCTGAACGGGGGGAGCGTCGGATTTATGCGGATTCACAGGCGATTTTGGCGTGATCAGGCGATGACGGCAGGGCCTGCGCCTGCACTTTGGGCGGGCGGGCGCGGCGGCGTCGCGGGCAGGAGCTGCATGGAAGCGGCGAAGACCATTCCCGGCGTGATGCGCGTCATGCAGCGGTGGTCGAGCGGGCAGGTCTTCTTCTGGCATGGGCCGCAGAAGACTTTTACCGCGACCTGTCGCTCCTTCGCGTAATAGATCTCCGTCCACTCCGGATGGGTCGGACCGAAGACGGTCACGACCGGCACGTCGAACGCCGCCGCGATGTGGCGCGGGCCGGTGTCGTTGGTGACCATCAAATCGCAACGGCGGACGATCTCCTTCATCGCGCCCAGCGTCATGCCCGCACGCGAGAGGTCGATCGCGGTGTGCTTCATCTGCCGCAGGACCGCGTCGACGATCGGGCGCTCCTTCGGCGCGGCCGAGATCATGACGGTCGCGCCGAGCTGCTCGACGAAGCGGTCGGCGAGCTGCGCGAAATAGTCCGGCAGCCAGCACTTCGCCGCGCCGTACTGCGCGCCCGGGTTCAGGACGATCAGCGGCGGCAGCCCATGCGTCGTGGCGGGCCGATCGAGATCCGCATCCAGGCCGCAGCGGACGAGAACGTCCTGCGCATCGCGGCGTTCGGACTCGGTGACGAACAGTTGCAGCTTCAGGTCGCGATGCGTCGCGCCGAGGTAATGCGCGAGGCCGAGGTAGTACTTGACGATCGGCGTCGGGATGAACTTGCCGCGCTCTTTCACCGGCAGCAGCTTGTCATCGAGCAGGAAGCCACGGCCGTCGCGCTCGTAGCCGATGATGCGGTCGATGCCGGCCATCTTGCAGATCAGCGCGCTCTTGAACGAATTCGGCAGCAGGATCGCGAGGTCGAATTTTCCCGAGCGCAATCGGCCGGCGAGGTCGAAGGTGCCTTTGCCCGCCTTGGCGCGCGTCTTGCCCGTGCGATAGGTGATCAGGCGGTCGGCCCACGGCATCCCTTCGTAGACCGGCTTCACGTAACGCCGCATCAGGTAGCTGATGTGCGCTTCTGGAAAGTGCTCGCGCAGCGCCCGCAGCGTGGGCGTGGCCATGACGGCGTCGCCGACCCAGCTTGGCTGCACGACGAGAATCCGCTGCGTGGTGGGCGGCTGCAACATCTGAGTCGAAGTATAGCGGGCCAAAGCGTCCCCCCAAAATCAGGCGGATGATGACGCGGTTTGCGCCGCCGTAGTCGCCCTGCGCGCTCGCCACCAGCGCGGCCGATGCGGCGGCGCGAGCAGGAGCGTCCCGAGCACAAGTAATCCAAATAACGTGTAGCAGAGGGTGAAGACCCAGCTCGGCGCGTCGAAGAAGATCAGGTTGTGCAGCCAGTGCGTGATGAACCCGCGCGGGCCATACGCCTCTTGTCCGCCGCGGACGCGGAGGTTGTTCTCGAGCACCGTCAGCGGGCAGACGATGCCGAAGTACGCCTGGACGACGACGAAGCCGATCGCGAGCAGGTGCGCCGCGCGGAATCCGAAGCCGCGCACCCATCGCCAGCCGCAGAAGATGCCGGTCCACGTGACGATCAGCCCGCCGAGGACGAAAGCGATGAACGCGACATGCGTGATCAGCACCAGCTCGGCAGCCAGTCGCGAGCCGTTCATGGCGGAGAAGATTAGCATAGACTAACCATTGAGGGAAGCAGGAAACTTAAAGGGTTTCAATATCTTCTCGGCGTTATCGCTTCGTCCGCACGACCCAAACGGTCCACGTCTTCCCCCCGGCGGCGTAGGCGATGCCACGGCAGGAGCCGATGACTTCGAGCTGCTCCTTCGCCGCCGACGGCGTGGTTTGCCAGAGGTCATCGCGGATCGTCATGAAGCGCGGCCACTGCTCGAGTGGCGTGTGGGCTAAGAACGCATCGTCCGATTGCTCGCGGATCGTGCCGCCCTGGTGGAAAGCGAGGCTCGGCTCCTTGTAGCCGATCATCTGCACGTCGCCCACTCGCGTGTCGCGCGGGCCGCCGCCGTTTTGCTTGAGCAGGTCGCCGACGCAGCCGCTGAGACGGAGGAAGTGCGCGCTGGGCAGATAGAAGCCCCAGATGATCATCATCGCCGGCATCATGCCGACGCCCATCGCGATCAGCCCGGCACGCGGGCGGCGGCGGAGGAACGGAACGATCACCGCCGCCGCGTACAACGCCGCTACGAACGAGAACGCGAGCATGACAACGATCGGCGGTCGATCGAGCTTCGCCGGCGTCAGCCACGGTGCGACGCCCATGCCGATGACGATCACGCCCCACGCGACGATCGCGCCGCGCGTCCCTTTGGTGATCAGATCATCGTGTTCACCGCGCAAGCAGCGCACGATCGCGTCGGCGGTCAGGAACGCCAGCGGCGGGAACGTCGGCAGCAGGTAGTGCGGCAGCTTGGTCTTGACGATCTCGAACATCAGCCACGGCCCGATGACGGCCGCGAGCGCGAAGCGGATCATCGGCTCGTCGCGATGCCGCCACGCGACGACCATCGCGAGCGGCAGCAGCACGCTCCAGGGGAAATACGTCCCCCAGACCGTCAGCAGGTAGTAGCCGGGCGGTCCCTTGTGCTGCTCGAGCGGCTCGGCGATGCGGCGAAGCACTTCGTTCGACACGCTCGTGAACAGGAACCCGGGCGAGCGATGCTCGACGAGCCAGGCCCACGGTGCGACGATCGCCGCGACGATCGCCAGCGCGACAATCACCTTCACTGCCACGTAGCTTGGGCGTCTCGCCCGAGCTTCCTCTGGAAGCGATGCTTGGGCGCGACGCCCAAGCCACGAGAGGATCGCGAGCGCGATGAGTGTCGTCGCCATCACACCGAGGACGACCGGCCCTTTCGTCAAACCGGCCAGCGCGATCGCGACCGCCATCGTGATGACGACCGGCCACGTCCCGTGCCCGCGCAGGATCGCGTAGAGGCACATCTGCGCGATCGTCACCCACAGCAGCAGGAGCGCGTCGTGCATCGAGCCCTTGGCGAGGAACCCGATGACGATGCCGCTCGTCGCGAGGATGAGCACTGTCCAGAACGCCCGCTCGCGGTCGACGTATCTCGTCAGCACGACGCCGAGCACGATCAGCGTCAGCATCATCGCCACCACCGAAGGCAGCCGCGCCGCCGCGGTGTCTCCCCATCCGCCGCTGCCGTCGCCGATGAACGACATCACGCTCGCCTGGCACCAGTAGGTGAACGGCGGCTTCGCGGTTCGGACTTTGTCGAGCAAGCGCGGGACAACCCAATCGCCGCTCTGGAGCATCTGCCGCGCGGCCTGCGCGTTCCGCGGCTCGTCGCGATCAAAGAGTTGCACGCGACCGATGCCGACAAGATAGACCGCCGCCGCGGCGAGGATGACGAGCGCGAGTTTGGCGGCGTGTGGCATAGAGGTCGCATACGTTAGGGGCAACCCGCGCGGAGACAAAGCCACATGCTCCCTCTCCCCGGTACGCCGGGGAGAGGGCGGGGGAGAGGGGTGAGGTGCGCGTGGCGTCTTGTGTCGTTCGACTCGCAGCACGGCGCCGTTCGGCGAATCGAACGATCACTCACGTGTCGCGCCGCTCGCCCCGCTCCCCAACCCTCTCCCCGGCGGTACCGGGGAGAGGGAGTAAGCGATGCTGCATCACCGGCGCCGGCCGCCGTGTTGCAATCGGTTTCACAACCGGTACAAACCGCGTCCCGACATTTGCGAATGAGCTTGACTCTCGTCGCCATTTTCCTCGCCGCCACCGTCACGTTGCTGCTCGTGGAACACTGGCGCGGGCACACCGCGCTCAATCTGAACCTCAAGCTAAAGGGCGACATCAAGCGCGAGTCGTGGTGGGTGCAGCAATACGGCCAGGCCGTCTGCACCTGCGTCGCCGGGCTGCTGGTCTGGCGGCTTGATCCCTTTGATAGCGGCAGCAAGGCGGTCACCGTCGTCCTTTGCGTCGCGCTCACGTCGGTGGCGTGTGCGATTCTCAAGCGGCTGTTCGGTCGCGTGCGGCCGGGACGCGAGAACGCGGGCAAATTTCTCGGACCGGCGATGCACGTCTACGGCAGCCATCGCGAGAGCTTTCCGTCGAGCCACACCGCCGGCGCCGTCGCGCTCACCACTGCGCTGGCCACGCTCTATCCGCAGGCCGCCGCGGTCTGGTGGTCCCTTGCGATCGCCTGCGCGTTGCTGCGCTACGTGCTCGACGCGCACTGGCCGAGCGACATCACGGCCGGGGCGGCGACCGGATACGCCGTCGCGCAAGCGGGACTGGTCTTCGTTCCGCCGGTCTTCAACGTCGTCTACCGCTTCGCGCTCGCTCATCTCTGAATCGTCGGCCAGACCGCGGCGGTGCAGAGGCGGTGCCCCATCCGCTCGAGGATCGGCACGCTGCGCACGTGACGGAATCCCGCGAGCACTTCCTTCTCGGCTAGCACGTCCTCGAAGAGCTGAAGGTCCTTGTCGAGGATCTCGCCGGATTCGTTGAAGACGATCAGGACGAGCCCGGCCTCGCGGATTTTCTCGTCGGCGTCCATCTTGCGCAGGTCGTCGACGACGCCGGTGCGCCACTGCGCGCCATATCCGCCGTGACGCGCGCCGCCCTCGCGAAACTGGCAGGCGACCTTGACTTCCAGCCACAGCGCGTCGGTCGGCTCGCATTGGTTCGGCGAATCGAACAGCGTCGGCGGCGTGGAATCGAGCCGCAGCGGTCGGCCCTTCGGCGCGAGCACGAGATCGCAGCGCTGGCGGTGCGTGAGCTTGCGCCCGGACGTCGACGGGTAATGCACCTCGCGCGCGACGTCGTAGAACCGCCGCAGCCCGTCGGCGAGCAGCGCGTGCAGCGTCAACTCGTCCTGGGCATCAAGCCCGTAGACCGCTTGTTCGAGCCGCAGGTCCGCCTCCGCCTGAGACAGGACTTGTCCGAGGTGGTCGGCGAGCGTCGAAAAGTCCCATTTGAGTGACACGGTCGCATCGTAGCCGGGGGCGGAAATGACGCCAGATCCGGCGGTTGCGGCGAAATTTGTGTACTGGCACGGTCATTGCACATCAGTCACTCGCGTCCGCCGATGAGCGGGCGACGAAGTGAACGTCAAGTCGCTGCTCCGAGCGGAAGTGAGCTCATGCCGTGTGGCGTGGCCTCGGAGCGTGTGCGTGCGAAAAGGAGACTCATCATGCTTACGACTCTTGCTGCTTCTGCGCTGCTCGCCCAGGCGCTGCCCGGCGGGCTGATTGGTATTGCGATCATCTTCTTCATCATCGCGCTGGTCGCCTATGTGCTCGGTGCCCGCGGTGTTGCAGGCATGAGCGCCGGCATCGGCCGCACTCTGCTGTTCGTCTTCCTGGTCCTCGCCGTGATCATGCTGATCGTCGGCGTCGTCAATCGCGGCGTGTAACACACGCCGTTCGGATTGACGGAAAGCAAAAGAGAGAAGGCACCGGCCGCAGCGCGTTCTCCTTGCACGCGTTGCGGTCGGTTGCTTGGTTTCCGGCCGACGACATTCCCCCGTCATGCCCACCGCACGCTCTGCCGGCGTTCTCGTCTACCGCATTCCGCCGCGACAGAAAGCGCCGCACTTTCTCCTGCTCGACTACGGCCGGTTCTGGGATTACCCCAAGGGACACGTCGAAGCCGGCGAGGACGACCGCGCCGCCGCATTGCGCGAGCTGCGCGAGGAGACCGGCATCGCCGACGTCGAGCTTCACGACGCCTTCTGCCACGAAATCACCTACTTTTTCCGCGACAAGCGTCGCGGGCTGATTCGCAAGACGGTCGTCTTCTTCCTGGGCAAAGTTGACGCGGCCGCGGAGGTGAAGATCAGCCACGAGCACGTCGGGGCGGAGTTTTTGCCGTACGACGCGGCGCTGGCCCGCGTGACTTATCCGACGGCGAAGGAATCGCTGAAGAAGGCGAAGGAATTCCTCGACGCGCAGCGGTGAGCCGCGCGGTCGCGGTCATCGCGTCGCGGCATCCTCGACGATCGGCCCGCGAGCACTCTTGAAGATGTCGAGCAGTTCTTTCCGCTCCTTTTCCGGCACGTTCGCCTGTTGCAGCGACGCCTGGAAATCCTTCACGAACGCGTCGAACTCGGATTTTGAAATGCGCATGCCGCGGTGCGCGGTGCGCAGGTTCTCACCCTCGTATCGCTGCGGCCCGCCGGTGGCGGTGCCGAGGAATTGCACGAGCCGCTCCTTCAATCGCTGCACGTTTGCGTCGGTCGGCTGCCATTCGTGCGGCGTGCCCTTGCGCGCGAAGTTCACCGCCGGATCCGCAATGGCACGCGCGACGAGATCATCGACGACCACGACGATCACCGCCTCGCCGCCGATTC
>JAXDMN010000052.1:0-7687 GCA_034666045.1 Phycisphaerales bacterium
CAATTTGCAATTTGCAATTTGCGATTGAAAAGCGAATTCAATCACAAATCGCAAATCGCAAATCTCCTCACTTCTTCATTTGATACAGCCCGCGTCCCGCACTCGCGAATCGCTTGTCTTTAATCAGCGTCTGATTCACGATCCCGCGGAAGTTGGCGCTATTCGTTCGATACCCGCCGCTCTGCACGGCGTCCGCGATGTCACCGACGCGCATTGGCTTGCTCGCTTTGCCGAGCACGCCCTGGAGCATCTCGACCAGGCTCTTTTCGTTGCGCACACGACTTCCCGCCCCGCCGCCGCCAGCGCTTCCACGTCCGCCGCGACCGTTCCCGCCGAGCGCGCCGATGCGCGAATCAAGCTGCTGCAATCGGCGGGCGACCTTGCTGCGTTCGCGCTCGAGCTTCTGGCGCTCCGTGCGGCACTTGTTCAACATCTGTTCCAACTGCGCGATGCTATATGCTCCTGAACCGGATCGTGGCATGTGTCTGACCTCTCGATGTACAACTATGGACAACCCCGCAGCACTCGAAACGAAGCGGACTATAGCACGATTGTGCGCAGCATCAATCTAAGAAGCGCACGATGCTCGATCACGTTGCGGATAGACGCTCGCCGCGGGTCTCGGTTAAGATGGGCCCCCGTGGTGATCGGGAAGGGGTACGAAGGCAGCAGGAGCACGTTGATGAAGCCGCTCTACCTTGTCGTTCTTTGCTTCGCCGCCGCCCTTTGGCTTGGCATCGGGTGCGACGATCAGAGCAACGACATCCCGCAGTCGGTCCTCGATCAGCAGGCGCGGCAGGCGGCGATTGAAAAGACCCTCCCGAAGATCCCGACCACGCAGGAACTCGTCACCGGCCCGCGGACGGTCATGCCCCTCGGGCCGCTGCCGATGACCATGCGCGTCCCGACCAGTTGGAAGGTCGAAGTCACCAGCGGCGCAAGTCTCCTGCGCGGCCACACGCCGAGCGGCGAAATCACCATCCAGCTCACCTCGCGCCCGTCACTGAAGAAGCCGGAATTCGACGCGCTCATCAAAGCCGCGAAAAAAGAGCAGGCGGAGAAGCCGCAATCGATCCTGAAGGCCGATGTCCGCCCGCTCGGAAACGTGCAGGTCTACGAGCGCCAGGCGGTCGGCGATCCGGCTCCCTACACCGTCTATGACAGCAACCTCAAGGAGCACACGACGACCGAGCAGCTCTTTAAATGGACGATCTCCGTCCTCGCGCCGCACGGCGAAGGGTTGCAACGTTATGAGCTCAACTTCGTCGGCCTGACCAAGAGCCAGTACGACCAGGACAAGGAATTTTTGCAGGGCATGCTCGACACGCTGCACTACGGTTTGACCGGCGCAAGCACGGGCTCGCCTCCGCCGACGACCTTGCCATAGTTACATCTCGTGCGCATCACTCGCCTCGCCCCCTCGCCGACCGGTGCATTGCACCTGGGCAACGCGCGCACGTTCCTCATCAACTGGCTGCTCGCGCGGCAAAACGGCTGGCGGATCATTCTCCGCATCGAAGATCTGGATGGTCCGCGCATCAAGAAGGGCGCGGACCAGCAGGCGATCGATGATCTGCGCTGGCTTGGCATTGATTGGGATGAAGGGCCGATCTATCAAAGCCCGCGCCGCGCCCTTTATGCGGATGCGGTGCAGCGACTCGTCTCAGACGGCAAGGCGTACGCCTGCATCTGCACCAGAAGGGAAGTCGATCTGGCGGCGAGCGCGCCGCATGCAGAGGACGGCGCCAGTGTTTATCCCGGCACGTGTCGCGGACGCTTCGTGCGAATTGAGGACGCACGCAACGCCAGCGGCCGCGATCCGGCCATCCGATTCAACGTCGGCGACGACATCGTCGAATTCGTCGATGAGTTCAGCGGCGCGCATCGGTTCGAGATGCCAAGCCTCGGGGACTTCGTCATTGAAAAGGCGGATCGCACGCCGGCCTATCAGCTTGCCGTCGTCGTCGATGACGCCGACATGGGCGTGACCGACATCGTCCGCGGCGACGACCTCCTCGACTCCTCGCCGCGACAGCTCCTGCTGTACCGCGCGCTCAACCGCGCGGATCGCATTCCGGCCTACACGCACCTCCCACTCGTCATCGGCACGGACGGCAAACGCCTGGCCAAACGCCACGGCGACACGCGCATCGCCAGCTACCGCGACGCCGGAGTCCCGGCCGAGCGACTGCTCGCGATGTTGGCGTCGTGGTGCGGCATCGACAACAACGGCGGCGAAGTTCGTGCCGCGGATCTCGTCGGAAAATTCGATCTGCAACGGCTTTCGCCCTCGCCGATCGTATTCGATCCGGCAGTCACTCGGTTAGAATCCTCGCCCCGATGAAGGCGTCGCAGGAAAGTTCCGCGTTCCGCGTGCTGAGCGGCGAAGACCGCAGTCTTCGCGCGGCGCTGCTGCGCGGGGCGCTGCGGATCGCCGAGCCGGTCTACGCCGGCGCCATGAGCGCGCGAAACTCACTTTATACCTCCGGCCTCTTCCGCTCGCGCAAGCTGCCGGCCCCGACGATTTCCGTCGGCAACCTCACGACCGGCGGCACGGGGAAGACGCCGATGGTCCGATGGCTCGCCGAACAGTTCATCGCGAAAAACCTGCGTCCGGCGATTCTCATGCGCGGCTACCGCGCGGAAGAAACCGGCGGCAGCAGCGACGAGGCGGAGATGCTCGCGCAGCTCCTCGGCGATCGCGCGGCCGTCGTCGCCAATCCGAATCGCGTCGCCGGCGCGAAGAACGCAATGCAAGGAGCGAAGAAACCGGATGTCTTCCTGCTCGACGACGCGTTTCAGCATCGCCGGGTCCGACGCGACTTCGACGTCGTCCTGGTCAACGCCGCCGAGCCGTTCGGCTTCGGCCACGTGCTCCCGCGCGGGTTGTTGCGCGAATCGATGCACGGCCTGGCGCGGGCCGACGCGGTCGTGGTCACGCGGGCGAACGCCGTGACGGGCGATGCGCTGCAACAGGTCACCACCGCGCTGCGCTATTGGAACAACTACGTTTCGATCTACATCGCCGATCACGTCCACGCGAGCCTGCTGACGCGCGAGGGGGAGAAGCTGCCGATTGATGCGCTTCGCGAAAAACGATTCTTCGCGTTCGCCGGCATCGCCAGCCCCGCGAGCCTCAAGCGTCAGTTCGAATCGTACGGCCCGACGTTCGCGGGCCTTCGCGCGTTCCCGGATCATCATGCGTACACCGCCGCGGATCTTGAGCAACTCGCCGGGGATGCGACGGCCGCGGGCGCGGAGCTGATCGTCACGACGGAGAAGGACTGGGTGAAGGTGCAGGCGCTGCCGGCTCCTGAGAACCTGTTGCCGATCGTGCGGACCGAGTTGCAGATTCGCTTCCGGCAGAACCACGGCGAGGAGCTGATGGCGCGGATCATGCAGCGGATCATTCCGGCGGCGCTGGGACGGGCGTTGTCGTCGTCGTTGCCGGCGGCGGGGTCGGCGTCGCGGGGCGCGGCGAAAGGGTCCTGAACTGCCACGCGACGATCGCCGCGACCAGGCCAATGATTACGAGACCGCCGGCGAGCCATTTTCCGCTGGTTCCCTGTTCGTGCTCCGCCATCGCGGGCGAATCATATCGGCAGCGGCGGAAGATGTCCGATAATGCGGGTCGCCGCGGCGGCGCGACCAGAATCTGCTTCCGCTGCGCCCTGCGCGCTGGTAAAACTTCGCCGGTCGTCCCGCAGTTGTTCCGCCGCTGATTTGCCGCCCTTGCACGAGCACCCGTGATGCCACGATTCAACCGCCCGATCGCATCGATCGTTCTCCTCGCGCTCGCCGCCGTGCTTATTGGATGTCCGAGTCAGCCAGTGGCGCGGAAACAGGACGCGATGGCGCAAGCGTCGTCGCGCGCCGTCTCGCGTGGCGGCGGGCGAATCCAGGGCGTCAATCTCAATGATCCAATCCGCCCCGCCGCCGATGACGAGGCGATCGTCATCAGCGCGGCGAAGAACGAGTGGGCGAGTTTTTCGCTCCAGGTGAGCGAGTTGCCGACGGAGCTGCCGCCGAAGCAAAAAACAATCGCATACTACTTCCGCGTACAGGCGCCGCAGCTTCAGAGCGACAATGGCTCGATCGCGGTGGAAAATCTTTCCGCCGCGCAGATTCTTCCGATGCCCGTCGACGTGAACCGCGCCGGCTTCGTGCGTCACACCGGCCTCGCCGCGACGAGTCGACCGCTGCCGCGCGCGTTGCTGCCAATGCCGATGGACAACGGCGTCGTCAACCTCGCCGCCGCGCGCGATCCCGCCGATCCGACGAATCCGTCCTCGCGCGGCGTCGGCTCGAGTGAGCCGCTGCTTTTCTGGATCGACCTGCACGTTCCACCCGAAACACCGCCCGGCGAGTACGCGATGACATGCGAGCTGTTCCGCTCCGATCAGCCGACACCGATCGCCTCCGCGCCCGTGAAGATCACGATTCACGATTTTGTCCTGCCCGACGAGCGTCACCTCGTCATGACCAGCCGCCTCGCGTGGGACGATCTCAAGCGTCTCTACCCCGAGCAGTTCGAAACGATCCGCCCGCACCTGCTGAATCGAAACAAGCCCGCGTACGCCGCGCCGATCAACACACTGGACTCGCTCGTGAAGCTCGCGCAGCGCCATCGCACGGAAGTCGTCGTCCCGCGCCTTCAACCCACCGCGAAATGGCCCGCCGCCAGCCCGCCGGAGACGGACTGGTCCGACATCGACACCGTGATCTCGCCCTGGCTGAGCGGCGAAGCGTTCGCGGATCGGATTCCACTCAACCATTGGCCGCTGCCGCCGGTCGACTTTCTCGATCGTTACGATCGTCAGTCGCAGCTTCAATACTGGACGCAGGCGGCGGCGCATTTCGATCAGAAGGATTGGCTCGCCCGTGCTCCGGTGTCGCTCGAGCTTGCGATTCCCGGGCGCGCGGGGACGGCGCAGGCGCTGCAAATGTCCGCCGACGCGGCGCAGATCCTCGCCGCCCATCCGAACGTGCGCGTGACCGTGCCGCTCGAGGATGACCAGGTACACCTCGCCAGCAAGGACAACGCGAACTTCATTAATCCGAAGACCACGCACCGCCTGCTCGCCGCCAGCCCGGGGATCGTCTACGGCGCGCCGCTGCAGACTTGGCCCGGCCCGGTGCCGCCGCCGAAGCATTGGCTGCGCACTGACGTGCCCGGCCTCGTGCCGTACGTCGGCGCGGGCGGCGACGAACGCGACGTGCGCGTCTGGTCGTGGCTTGCCTTCCTGCGCGACGCCGCCCTCATCCAGTGGAACTCGCCCCTCCCGCGCACGACCGTTCCGACAGAGCAGGCCGACCCGAACGACCTCGTCTGGTTTTATCCCGGAAGCTGGTTCGGCGTCGCCGAGCCGCTGGCGACGATCCAGCTCAAATGGCTTCGCCGCGCGCAGCAGGATTACGAATATCTCTGGCTCGCGCGACAGCGCGGCCAAGTCCTCAATGCGATGCTGATGGCCCGGCTGATCGCCAAGCCGGTCAGAATCCAACCGGGGCAAACGCCTGATCCGACTTACGCGCTGCTGACCGGCACGTCCGATCCCGCCGCGTGGGCGGACGCGCAGCGGCTGCTGGCGCGGATCATTCTTTTGCGCGAAGCCGGCGCCGAAAAAGACGACGCCGCCAAAGCGAATGAGCTCGGGCTCCAGTTGCTGCACTGGGCAGAGCCGCAGGAGCAGGCGCTGCTCATGCCGCGCACCGCCGACTGGGGCGTCGCGCTCGGCGGCAACGGAAATCTGCTCAACCTCCGCCTCGGCGTCGACGTCTACAACGCCTCCGACGCAAAGGCCGATCAGAATCAGATGCACTGGGGCGATAGTCAGGCCGCCACCGCGCCCGCCGGCTGGCAGGTCAAACCGCAGCCGACAAACGTCCCCCCGCTTCAGCCGTACCACGTCGACCGCTTCACGATGAACGCGGAATTCGACCTCAACAAGATCGATGCGAAAGACCGGCGAACGTCGGAAATCGCCTTCGTCGACGGCTTCGCGAAACGGCAATCGAAGATCGAATTCGTCCTGCCCGTCCGCCCGAGCGATCGCCAGCGCCCGGGGCTGCGCATCGACGGAAAACTCAACGATTGGGACGCCGCCGACGCGATCCAGTCCGACGCGCCCATGGTCCGCCTGCTCGATCGCGCGGCGTTGCAAAAACAGCAGCTCGCCTTCGCGCAGCAGCCCAGCACCGTCTACACCGGCTGGGCGGACGATCATTTTTACATCGCGTTCAAGCTCGGCGGCGTGCAGACCGGTGCGCTGACGCAGACGCGGAATTTCGTCGACTACCAGTTCCGCCGCGCGTGGGGCGAAGATTTGTGCGAGATGCTGATCCAGCCGATCTTCGCCGACAACTCGCGCGGCCCGGTGCTGCACGTCGTCTGCAAGCCCGCCGGCCACTGGATCGAACGCAAGCGCGACCCGCGCGTCTCCCGCGAGTCGTGGCAACCGTTCGAAGGCGCCGCCATCCGCTACACCGCCGCGATGACCCCCGCCGGCGATTGGAGCGGCGAAGTCGCCATCCCCTGGAAAGCCATCACCGACAAAGACCGCGGCCTGCCGAAGATGCTCCGCTTCAACTTCACCCAACACACCCACGCCACCGGCGAAAGCGCAAGCTGGGCCGGCCCCATCGACTTCGGGCGCGACGACAGCTTCATGGGTCTGCTCTATATCCGCGAAACGACGGACCCGGGAATGGCAGGACCGTAAGAGAGTGAGAGTTGGTGATTGATGAGTGGTGATTGAACAGAAACGTTTTTCTTTTCAATCACCACTCATCAATCACCAGATAACTCAGAGAATGAACTTGCTCAGGTCTTCATCCTTGACCACGTCGCTCAATCGCTCGCGCACGTAGTCCGCCGTAATCGTGATCCGCTTCTGACCCATGTCCGGCGCTTCGAAGCTGATCGTCTCCAGCACTTTTTCCAGGATCGTGTAGAGCCGCCGAGCGCCGATGTTCTGCGCGCGACGATTCACGTCCTGCGCCATCTGCGCCATCGCTTCGATCGCGTCGTCGGCGAAATCGATATACACGCCCTCGGTCTCGAGCAGCGCGGTCGTCTGCTTGGTCAGCGAATTCTTCGGCTCGCGCAAAATGCGGACGAAATCGTCCTTCGTCAGGTCCTGCAACTCCACCCGAATCGGAAACCGCCCCTGCAATTCCGGCATCAGATCGCTCGGCTTGCTCACGTGAAACGCGCCCGCCGCGATGAAAAGAATGTGATCCGTCTTCACCGGCCCATATTTGGTAATCACCGTCGAGCCCTCGACGATCGGCAGCAGATCGCGCTGCACGCCCTGCCGCGAAACGTCCGGCCCATGCCCGCTCGCGCCGGCGCCGCCGGCGACTTTATCCAGCTCGTCGAGAAACACCATGCCCGACTGCTCGACGCGCTCGATCGCGTCGGCGTAAATCTTGTTCTTGTCGATCAGCTTCTCCGCCTCCTGCCCCATCAGCAGCTTCCGCGCGTCCGCGACGCTCGCCCGCCGCGTCTCTCGTTTCGTCGGCAGCATTTTTTCGAACATCGACTGAAACTCGACATCCATCTCCATCCCCGCCTGCCCGAGCACGCCGACCACCGTGGGGCGATCCTCCACCGCGATCTCGATCATGCGATCTTCGATCGCGCCGCTGCGGAGCTGGTCGCGCAGCTTCTCGCGCGTGCGGTGGT
>JAXDMN010000053.1:0-7026 GCA_034666045.1 Phycisphaerales bacterium
TTCAGCGGCATGAGCGCTTCGGTCGCTTTTTCAGCGATGGTCGCGCCGCCCGCGCTGACGCCGGGCGGGCCCCAGGGGAGCGCGAGATTGATCGGCGCGGTGAAGCCGGGTTTTCGTTCCGCGACGATTTTTAGCTGCATCGCGCCGCTTTGCACGAGGGGGACTTTTGGTTCAACGATCGTCAGTTTGAACGGCGCTTCGTCGGCGACGGCGACGGCGAGCTTGTCGACGTTCGCCTGATAAAACGCGATCTGGTTGCCGGCGACGACGAGATCGGCGACCTGCGAAAACTCGGCGGTGACTTTCACGTTCGGATCGACCGCGGCGCCCGTGATATCGGCGAGCGCGCCGGCGGTCGGCGCGTCGGCGGCGGCTTCGAAGACGATCGGCACGACGTCGAGACCATCGGCGACGATGGCTTCGGATGCGGTGACGCCCTTCGGCAGGTTCGTCGCGCTGATCTTGACCGCCCCGCCGAAATCAGAGCGGGTGGCGCGCATGACCGTCGCGTAGCGATTGCCGCGCGGGACGACGATCGTCTGCCGCTCCTGCGAATTGGCGGCGACGAGCGGAATCGCCAGCGCGAGCCTGGGCTGAACGGGCGTGACCTCGATGCGGTAGACGTAATCCGCCCCACCGCCGCCGAGATGGTCGGCGATCCAGAGCGTGTACTGGCCGTCGGCGGGCGCGGCGAAGCGGAGATAGCTGTCCGGGCCGGCGGTGTCGTCGTTGCCGGCGAGATTTTTTCCGGTCGAGTCACCGATCGCGAGGGTGGAATCGAGCGGCGAGCGGAGGCGGCGGGCGTAGACGTGGATGTCGAGGGCCTGGTCTTTTTTCGCGGTGAATTTGTACCAATCGGTGTCGCCCTTCGCGGTGATTGCGCCATTGAACGCGGCCGGGAGCGCAACGGCGGTGGTGGCGCTCTTCACGTCGTTGTTCGGCTCGATCTCGTTGGTGTTGGCGAACGCGGAGACGCGGAGAAAATTCGGCGACGGGGCGATTTCGCCATTCTGCTCGGCGATGACGCGATGATCCGGCGTCGGCTCCGTCGGAAGTTTTAAGGTTTGCTTGATCACGCCGGCCGCGTCGCCGACGAAATCGGCGGCGAGTTCCTCCCCGGCCTGTCCCCCCGCGGGGAAGACCATGCGCGGCCGCGGAAACGTGCCGACATGTACGCGATATTGCGAGGCGTCGTTGCCGCCGTAGGCGCTGTCGCGCACTTCGACGATGTACGTCGCGTCCGCCGGCGCAATGAACGACGCCACCGGATCCTGCAACAGCAGCGGCGAATCATCCGACGCGGCGACTTCGAACCGCTCCGCGTTCATGATCGCCACGTACGGATCGAACATCGTCCCGCCGAGGCGGATGCCTTCGACCTCAGCGGTGATGCGCTGGCCCTTCTTCACGTCGACGGAAAAATAGTCGACGTCTTCGGTCTTGATCACGCCTTCGACGGTGCTGTTCAACTTGATCTTCTGCGGCTTGTCGAAATCGCTGTTCGGCTCCGCTTCGGCGACGACGGGCAGCGCGCCGACCCAGAAGGTGCGGAGCTCGGAGACGCCGGTGGCGGTGCGGAGGCGAAGCGGATGCTCGCCGATCGGCGCGTCGGGCGCGATCGCAAGTTGGATTTTCACCTGCTTCGGGTCGACGAGTTCCAGCTTCTTGACGGTGATGCCCGGCTTGTAGAAAAAAAGTTCCTGCGCATCGGCGAGGCGGTCGCCGGCGAGGATGATCGAGATTTCGGTGCCGCGCTGTCCGCCGCGGGGCAGGACGGTGCTCAGCGCCGGCGACGCCGCCCGTGCGGCCGATGCGACGGCGCAGATCATCACCACCCACGAAACAATTCCCGTACGCCACTTCATGATTGAATCGCTCAACGATCCGTGCTCAGCCCAGCAGCGCGTCGACGACCTTGCCGTCGGCGCAGATTTCGATCGGCCGACCGCCCGGGGCCATCAGTTCCTTGTCGGCGACGATGCCGAGCTGGTTGTACATCGTCGTGGCCATGTCGGCGACGGAAAGCGGGTTCGCGTCCGGCTCGGATGCGGTCGCATCGGACGAGCCGTAGATCTGCCCCTTTTTGATCCCGCCGCCCGCCAGCGCGATGCTAAACACGCGCGGCCAATGGTCGCGGCCGTTGTCTTTGTTCATCTTGGGCGAGCGGCCGAACTCGGTGGTGACCATCACGAGCGTCGTCGCGAGCAGGCCGCGCTGCTCGAGGTCGAGGATCAGCGCGGACAACGCCTTGTCGAACGGCGGAATCTGGCTCTTGAATCCGCCCATCAGGTTCGTGTGATGATCCCAGCTTCCGTACGTCATCGAGACGAAGCGCACGCCCGCCTCGACGAGCCGGCGACTCATCAACATGCGCATGCCGGCGGCGTTCTTGCCGTACTGCTCCTTGGTCGCGTCGGTTTCGCTGGCAAGACTGAACGCCTCGCGCGCTTCCTTGGAACTGATCAGCGAATACGCGCGCTGATAGAACGAATCCATCGCGTCCAGCGCATCGGACTTTTCCAACTTGCGGAAATGATCGTCCACCGCGCTGAGCATGCTTCGCCGGCGCGTGAAGCGCGGCTCGTCGATGCCTTTCGGCAGGTTCAGATCGCGGACGGAGAAATTTCCGTTCGCCGGATCCGCGCCGAGGCTGAACGGGCCGTACGCGGACGAAAGATATCCGCTCTCCGCGTACGGATTGCTCACGCCCGGCACGGCGACGTACGGCGGCAGATTATTTCGCGGGCCGAACTCGTGACTGACGACGCTGCCCATGCTCGGGTATTGCACCGCGGGGCTCGGGCGGTAGCCGGTGAACATGTTGTGCGTGCCGCGCTCGTGCGCCGCCTCGCCGTGCGTCATCGAGCGGACGATCGTCATTCGATCGGCGACGCCGGCGAGGTTCGGCAGCATCTCGCCGAACAGTTCGCCGTCGATTTTCGTTTTGATCGTCCCCATCGGCCCGCGGTACTCGATCGGCGCGAATGGTTTGGGATCGAACGACTCCTGTGCCGACATCCCGCCGGGGAGGAAGATATGAATGACCGACTTGGCCGGCCCTTCCTTGCTCGCGTAGCTCTTGAGCGCGCCCTGCGCCTGCTGCCCGAGCCCGAGATAATTCGCCAGCGTCAGCCCCAGCCCGCCGACCAGCCCGACATACAAAAACTCCCGCCGGCTCCGTCCCGGCCGGACGTGAGCGGGATCGTTACACCATGAGCAATCATCGTCGTGAGCCAACGCAACCTCCTCCGCAACTTCAGCCTACACGGCCACTACCGTACAAGTACGCGGAAAGGGGAGCATCCGTTGGAATGGGAGCGGAAGAAAGTTTTTCAGTGCCGCCCGGGTGTGATGGACGCAACATTCTGCCGAATTACCGCTCCACCAACGTCGGTTTGAGCTGGATTTCGGCGGGGGAATGGGTGTCGTGGGAGGCGGCGGATCTTAGGGCTTCTTCGGCGGCGCGGCGGCCGACGTCTTCGAAGGGGAGGGAGACGCTTGAAATTGGCGGCGTGGCGCGGGCGGCGAGGATGTCGTCGATGCCGATTACCACGACGTCGTCGGGGACGCGGCGGCCGGCTTCCTGGGCGGCGGCCAAGGCGCCGATGGCTTTCATGTCGCTGGCGCCGACGACGCCGTCGAAATCGACGCGGGCTTCGAGCAGGTCGCGCATCATCGAGCGGCCGGCCTCGGTGTCGATGACGTGCCAGCCGGTGCGGATCAATTTTTGATCGGGCTCGATGCCGGCTTCTTCGAGGGCGGCGTGGTAGCCGCGCAGGCGGGCGCCGAAGCCCCAGTACGTGTCGGGGGGACCATTGAGCAGCGCGACGCGCTTGCGGCCGCGCTTTTCGATGAGGTAGCGCGTGGCGAGATAGCCGGCGCGTTGCTGATCAATGTAGACCGCGTTTCCCTCGGCCCAGGGCTCGTTGACGGACCAGACGGTCCAGCCGCGACGTTGCAGCTCGACGCGCAGGCGCGGGCTGAACGACGGTTCGATCACCAGCGCGATGGTGGGCTCGGTTTTGTCGAGGTAGCTCTCCGTTTCTTCATCCATGCCGCCGACGGATGCGTAGCGCAGCGCGAGATCAACGTGCGCGGGTCCGAGCACGGATTGTGCGCCGCGGAGAAGACGCAGAAGCACTTCGCCCGGATTGCGAATCGGCGCGGCCTCGTGTCGAGCGGCGAAGACGGGGACGGAGCGCGTCGGCGTCGCGATCGCGTCACCATTGCGCGCGGCGCGGTCCGCGACGAAGGTGCCCTTCCCCTGCCGTCGAAAGAGATAGCCTTCGCGCACGAGATCCTGGAGCGACCTGACAAGCGTCGGGCGCGAGACGTTGAAGCGCTGGAGAAGCTGCGATTCCGACGGGATCGCCCCGCCGACCGACCAGCGGCCCATGTCGATCTCGGCAATGAGGCTGCGTTTGACCTGCTCGTACTTGGGGAGCTGCGCACTTGGCATAGCCGAATTGATACAACCAACAGCTTGTATTGTCAAGTCATTCGTGTAGTATCCACAGGCTTTTGTGGCAATATGACCAATAAGAGTGAGTCGCATGACATTATTTTTATTGACAAGTCAGAAAGACGAGTTATATTTCGCCCGTCCTTCTGGAGGATCACGTCATGCAAAGCAGCCTTCCGCGCGTCTCACGCTCATCGAAATATCGCGTCCTTGCCGCCGCCGTCGCGGCAGCGCTGGGCGCGTCGTTCACCGCCGTCGAAAGTCGAGCCACCATCAACTTCGGTGGCCGCGACTGGAACACCGGCGGCGGCGCGACCACCTACAGCGGCAGCGGGAACGGCGGAAGCATGACGGGGCAGTGGGCGCAGGACGCGGTCATGACCACCGCGCTGACGCTCAACGTCGGCGACACGATCAGTTACGACTCGGCGCTGAGCGCCGGCGGGTGGTTCAGCGACACCGGCTTCAGCTTCATCGACAACACCGGCTTGTACGACAGCGCGCACAGCAACGCGCGCGGCGGCAAGGTCCAGCGCTTCTGGACGTCCACCTGGGAGTTTTACGCCTACGACCCCTCCGGCGCGCAGCAGGCGTACTGGTATCTGCCGAACAACCCGGGCGAAAACGTCCACTACGACTGGACCTTCGACGCCGCGAACCACGTGCAGGTGACGATGAAAGCCGGCGCGAATGCACCGGTCACCGTCGGTTGGAACATCACGGACATCGCCGACATCAAGGCGTTCCGCGCGGGCCTCTGGGATTCGCAGCACACGGTGAGCCTGTCGAACTTCAAGCAGCGTCCCAGCGCCCTGCCGCCCAGCGGATTGCAGCGCGTCTGGAGCGCGGTGTCGGGCGATTACACGACGGGCGGAAACTGGATCGGCGGCAATGCGCCGACGCTGGCGGATGATGCGCTGATCGCCAACGGCGGTACGGCGACCATAAGCACGGCGGGCGCGAACTCCGGCCGGGCGATCAACCTCGACGTCGACAACGGCACACTGAATGTCCAGAGCGGCGGCGAGCTGATTGCCGCCAACATCGTGCGCATCGGCAAGGGAATCGGCACCGGCACGATCAACCAGAACGGCGGGCTCGTCGCGATCGATCTGAACAGCGGCGCGGATCTGCGCATCGGCTTCGACGCCACCGCCACCGGTCATTACAACCTGAACGCCGGCGAGCTTTGGGTCGCCGACAGTCTCTCCGTCGGGCAGAACGGCGCCGGCACGATGACGATGACCGGCGGGTGGATTTCGCACGCCGGGTTTTTCACTGTCGGCAACAATCCGGGCGCGAACGGCACCTTCAACATGACCGGCGGCACGGTCGACCAGACCTTCGGCGACTTCGAAGTCGGCGACGAGGCTGTCGGCGTCGTCGACATCAGCGGCGGGACGTTCAACGTCGCGAAGGATTTCTGGTTCTCGATCGGCAACCGCGCGGCCGGCACGGGCTATGCCACCATCAGCGGCAGCGCGGTCGTCACCGCCAACTCGATGATCGTCGGGCGCAATGCGACCTCGCTTTCCCATCTCGACGTCGACGGCGGCGTCATCAAGCTGGAGAACGATTTCTTCGTCGGCCTGGAAGGTCCCGGGCAGATGGCGATGACCGGCGGCGACCTGCAGATCGAAGACGATTTCGTCATCGGCCACAAAACGAGCGGCAGCGTGTCGATGAGCGGCGGCGTGGTGAGCAAATCCGGCTGGATCGTCATCGGCGATGAGCCGTCCGGCTCCGGCACGCTCGACATTTCCGGCGGCACGATCAACCAGACGTTCGGCGATCTCGAAATCGGCGACGCCGGCGCGGGCACGTTCAATCAGAGCGGCGGCGCGGTGAATATTTCCGACACCGTCTACGTCGCCAAGCAGGCCGGCAGCAGCGGCGACGCGAATGTCAGCGGCGGTGTTCTCAATGCGCAGGCGGTCATCAACAACGGCACGTTCGACGCCAGCGGCACGGCGAGCGTCAATGTCGGCCCGATCAGCGGCAGCGGCGTGATGACCGTCGCCGGCGCGGCACAGGTGAACGCGCAGCACGTTCGGCAATCATCGCTGAACATGAGCGGCGGAACGATCAAGATCGCGCAGACGACGACCGGAACGGCCGCCGGCGTCAGCATCGTCCCCAGCTATACGTTGACCGGCGCGGCGCGCTTCGATCTCGGCGACAACAAGCTCCTCACCAACAATCCGGCCGGCACCGCGACCGCCGGCGTCTACAGCGGCGTCCAGGGAGACGTCCAACGCGCCTCCAACGGTGGTGCCTGGGACTCGCCCGGACTCACGACCTCAATGCCCGACGCGGCGAGCGGCCTGACCTCGATCGGCGTCGCCACCGGCGAGCAGCTTCGCGGGCTCGGGCCGACGGATACCGATCTTTTCGCGGGGCAGACCATCACCGGATCGACGACCATCGCGATGTACACGTACGCCGGTGACGCGAATCTCGACGGGTTCATTTCCGGCGACGACTACTCGACGATCGACTTCAACGTCGGCACCAGCGCCGACGGCTGGGTGAACGGCGACTTCAACTACGACGGGATCATCTCC
>JAXDMN010000054.1:0-6728 GCA_034666045.1 Phycisphaerales bacterium
GACTTCAACTACGACGGGATCATCTCCGGCGACGATTACAGCACCATCGACTTCAACTACGCGGCGCAGGGCGCGCCGTTCTACACCAGTGGTTCCGGCGGCGTCGCCGGTGTGACGGCCGTGCCCGAACCCGCTTCGCTCGGTCTGCTGGGCCTGGCCGTGATCGGAACATTCACTCGCCGCCGCCGGCAATCCAAGCGGCCGATGCGGGTCTAGCGGCGCTTTCTCCGCCCCGGCGGGCGCGGCTCACCTCGGACGGGTGAGCCGCCGCCTGCCTCTTTCGCTCGGCGACCTGGAGGGGGACAATCAGGAGCCTGCCATGTCCACACGTCGTAAAGCCTTCACGCTTGTTGAGCTGCTCGTGGTGATTGGCATCATTGCGATCCTGATCGGCATCTTGCTGCCGACGCTGGGCAGCGCGCGGCGCGCGGCCAACACGCTCAAGTGCCAGGCAACGATGCGCGAGCTGGGGCTGGCGCTGCAGATGTATGCGCAGGTGAGCAAGGGTTACATGCCGGCCGGCCGCGTCGGGCCGGAGGCGTTTCATCACGGCACCGTGCAGATCAACATGCCGCCGGGCGCGTATGTCTTCTGGTGGATGCGGTTGCAGCAACTGCGGTTCATCCCGGGCATCGACGATCCGACGCGCGGCGTGGCGCTGTGTCCATCGCACGACACGCCCTACTGGCCGTTTCAGGAATATCCGAATCACAAGAACCTTCAGACGTCGTACGGGCTCAATCCGAAGATGAGCGTCGCATCGGACAGCAATGGCGACGGCATTTGCGATTTTCAGGTACACAAGCATCCGAAAGTGCTTGGCGCGAAGAACTCATCGGAAAAGATTTTGCTTGGCGAGGTGCGCTCGCTCGGATGGATCGTAAGTTGGTACGCGCCCAACACCTGGCAAGGCGGATCGGGCACCGGCAGCGACTGGTTTGACTGGGACTGGTACCGGCATAACACGCGGCCGGGGAGCAGGACGAAGGGGAAATCGAACGTATTGTTCCTGGATGGTCACGTTGCGACGGTCAACCAGGGCGTGGACCAGCCCGGGCGATACGCGAACGAGATTTATTCCGCGGCGGATTGGATTGTCGGCACCGGCGTTTCGAAGCGCGGCGAACGGCAGTGGTATCCGAACAAGTAGCGCGGCAACCCGATGAGCAGGCGATTGCACATGTTCGTCGCGATCGGCGCGTTGCTGCTTGCGGCAGGCGCGTGCGCTGCCGCGGATGCGCGGCAGCGTACGCGCGAGGCGAAGAATTATTACTGCTACTACGGGGCGGGACGCGGCGAGGAGCTGGCGAAATTCGATCTGGTCATTCTTCATACGCCGGCCGCGACGAAGGAGCTTGTCAGGCGGCTCAAGTCCGCGAAGGTCGTGACGATCGGCTACATCAGTTGCGGCGAAGACGAGACGCTGCGCGACGGCGACGGCACCGGGCCGGGCGGGAAGGCGTCGTGGTACTTCGATAAAGACGGCGACAACAAGCCGGATTCGCACGCCGTCTGGAAAAGCTATTTCGCAAACGCGGCCGATCCAAAATGGCGGGCGGATCGCGTGAAAGAGGCGCGGCGGCTCGTCGAGGAAGTCGGCTTCGACGGAATTTTTCTCGACACCGTCGATGACGTGACGGTTTATCCCGAGACGTTTGACGGCATGGCGCAGCTCATCCGCGATTTCCGCGCGGCGCTGCCGGACGCGCCGATCATCATGAACCAGAGCTGGGAACTTTTATTGAAAGTCGCGCCGGAAATCGACGGCGTGATGCTCGAGGGGTTTTCGACGAGCTACGACTTCGCGAGCAAGCAGTATCGCCGCAATCCGCCGAGCTGGGATGACGCGGGGCTGGCGCAGGTGAAGAAATACATCGTGCCGGCGCGCGAAAAACACGCTCTTCAGATTGTCGTTCTCGATTACGCGCGGCCGGAGCAGAAGGAATTTATTCAGGCGGCGGCGGATCGGGCGGCGACGTTTGGGTTTCTGCATTGCGTCGCGCCGCTGGAGTTGGACGACATTTACTGCACCGACGTGACCGGTAAGCCGGACGCGAAGTGGCGGGAGCGGCAGACGACGCCGGAGTCGCTGGCGTTCACGCTCGAGGAATCGCGCAATGGATTTCCGTCCGGCACGAAGGTGCTGCCGTCAAGCGTGTTCGCGGGGTATGAGGTGGCGCCGATCCTGGACGGCATTGTCGAGCGCGGAAAACTGGACTGGTCGAAAGCGGCGTGGGCATCGGCGGAATCGGACGAGACCCACTCGCTCGAAATCCGCCTGCCCCAGCCGCGCCGCGGCGGCATGTTGAAAATCAACTGGCAGGACGGCCACGCCTCGCGCGCGTTCGTCGTGCAGACGTTTTCGTCCACGGCGGCGACCGCGACGTCGGAGTCAGGGGGGGCGTGGCGGGATGTGAAACGATTCGCCGAAAACCGTGACGCGGGGTGTGAAGTTGCGTTGCCGAATGAGGCGTATGACGCGGTCCGCGTTATTCAATCCGCGGGCGGCGGAAGTGCGTTGCGGCCGAATTTGATGTGGATTTCGCAGGTGAGGTTGTTGCCGTGAGTTGTTTGCGTCTTGGAATCATCGGTTGTGGCGTGCGGGCAGCGTGGGTCGCGTCGTGCTTGCGCGCGGCGGACGCGGAGGTGACCGTCTCGGTCGTCGCCGATCCCGATATGGCGTCAGCTCAGAAGCGACTCAACGACGCAAAGGTCGATTACGACAACGCCTGCTTCGTACCGTCGTGCGAAGCGTTGCTCGCGCACGCCGACGACCTGGACGGCGTGATCATCGGCACGCGCTGCAACCTGCATACGCCGGTCGCACTTCAAATCGCGCGATCCGGCTTGCCGGTATTTCTCGAGAAGCCGGTCGCGATCACGAATGAGCAGGTGAGCGCGCTGCACGAGGCGTTTGTCGGGCGCGCGGATTCGGTGGTCGTCTCGTTTCCGCTGCGCGTGACGCCGCTGTTCCAGAACGTCGTGCAGATCGTTCGCTCCGGGCGGCTGGGGCAGATCAACCAGATCCAGGCGACGAATTACGTGCCGTACGGCGGGGTTTATTTCGGGCAGTGGTATCGCGATTACGAAACGAACGGCGGACTTTGGCTTCAGAAGGCGACGCACGATTTCGACTGCATCAACCAGCTCGTGCGCGCGGATCCGACGGCCGTCGTCGCAACGAGCACCCGGAAAATCTTCGGCGGGGATATGCCGCCGGGGCTGACGTGCGCGAAGTGCGACGTCCGCAAGGATTGTCCGGAATCGCCCGAAGCAATGGCCGCGCGCGACGACGACGGCGGCATGGGCCGCGACGATCACGCCTGCGCGTTTTCCGAATCGATCCAGCACCACGACGCCGGCAGCGCGTTGATCCTGTACGGCGACGGGACGCACGCGGCGTACAGCCAGAATTTCGTCTCGCGCCGCTCGGCCGGTCAGCGCGGGGCGCGCATTACCGGCTATCTCGCGACGCTGTCGTTCGACTGGTACAGCGAGCGGATCCAGATCATCGAGCACCACGGCAATCGCGGGGAGGATTTCAAGGTGGACGTCCCGGACGGCCACCACGGCGGCGACGCGGCGCTGGCGCGAAATTTTGTTGCCGTCATGCGCAAGCAGGACGTCTCGCACGCGACGCTGCACGATGGGTTGCTGTCGGCGTCGATGTGTCTGGCGGCGCGGACGAGCGAGACATCGCGACGTGTCGAGCCGGTCGTCATGCCGGGCCGAGCGGAAGCGCCCAGGCCGCATGCGAACGGCACGCCGCGCGTGCAGGTTTCGTTCGCGCGCGGCTTGCGCGTCGATGACGGCGTCGCCCGCGCACGATAGACGCACATCATGGCTTCCATTTTCACCCGCGGCGTGCACCTCGACCTCAAGGGCCTGCCGCCGACGCCGCAGCGACTGCTGGAGCTTCTCGATCTCTTCGCCGCGCTGCGCTTCAACTGCGTTCTCGTGGAATGGGAAGATTCATTTCCGTGGGAATGTGACCCGCGCTTTCGCAGCGAAACCGCTTACACCGTCGAGGACGTCGATGCATTCCACGATCGCGCCTGCGCGCTCGGCCTGGAGATCATCCCGCTCGTCCAATCGCTCGGCCACATGGAAACGCCGCTGCGACTCGACGACTATCGTCCGCTGCGCGAGCTGCCGGAGCGCTGCGATGGACTGAATCCGCTTGCGCCGGGTGCGCGCGAGCTGGTGCAGCGGATGGTCGACGACGTCGCGCATCGCAGCGGCGCGCTGAAACATTTCCATCTCGGCGGCGATGAGGCGTTCACGTTTGGGCGGAGTCCGCAGACGCGCGCCTACATCGAGCGGCACGGCAAGCCGAGTCTTTATCTCCACCCCATCCGGCCGATTCTGGAATCGCTCAATGCCCGCGGTGTCCGGCCGATTTTGTGGCATGACATGATGGTCGAGTGGGACGATTTTTCGATTGCGGAGATCGCGCCGCTGGCGGACGTGATGGTGTGGGCGTATCGCGGATCGCCCGATGCGAAGGTGATCGAGCGGTTCAGGCGCGCGGGGATCAACGTGTGGGGCGCGTGTGCGTTCAAGGGCGCGGATAGTCGCGGTGATGGGGAACTTCCGGATGTGGCGCAGCGCGTCGCCAATGCCACGGCCTGGGCGGCGATTGCGTCGCGCGTTCCGCTGAAGGGGATCGTCGCGACGGGATGGAGCCGGTATCAGACAAACCGGGTGCAGTGCGAGCCGCTCGACGGGGCGCTCGATTCGCTGGTGCGCTGCGCGGCGGCGTTGAATGACAATGAACCGCTCGACGCCGACGCGGCGAAAGCGCGGCTGGCGTCGCTCGGCGAGCTGGGAAATTTTCGCGCCTGCGCGGGCGCACTGCGGCGGTTGTCGGACGCGCGGCGCAGCGCATGGGAATTCCTCCGACTGCGGCACGAGCAGATGAGCCTCGAGCGGCGCGACGCGCGGCGGCGCGAGTCCGGCGTGGCGGAAGAACTTTCCCGGCTCGCGCGCGAGCAAATCGCCGCCACCGGGGCCGCTGGCGAGGCGGTCAAACACGCCTTCGCCGGACTCGTGCCGGGCGTCTGGGTTGAGGCGTTCGTCGCCGAACGGGTCATTCCGCTCATCGAATCAGCAAAAACAGCCGATCCGTATGAAAGTCATTACCAGTAAAGCGGATATGCACCCTCGGCATACGCCTCCCAACCGCCAAATGAGGAAATCTTCATCTATTTGCTAGCAAAAATAGGTGGGCAAGTTTAACTTTGCCCTTGGGATGGAGGGAAGACCACACCGGCGGCTCGCTGGTTCAACATATTCGCGCGACGAAGCGGCTATCGCGACCGCGGCGGCGCTGTTCACATTCTTGCTGGCAACCAAGATTTCCCTGCTGCTCTGGCACCTCTTCATCAAGGGCAGCCGGCCACTGGCGGATATCCCGCGCGACGGCGTGCTCTATCTCGCCGGATGGGATCTGCTGCTCTGCCTCGGCGTGGCGATTGTCTGCTACGTGCTGCATCTCATCGAGCCGCGCGGGCGCGGCTGGCACATCGCGGGGACGCTTCTGCGCGGCGCGTTCTGCGCCGCGATCATCGTCTTCAGCGTCGCCAGTTTTCAGGTCGCGCGGATCTACGGCGAGCCGCTCGACATCGAGCTGCTGCGCTCCGCGGACAACGTGATGGTCCTGCGCGAATCGATCTGGGCGTATCTCGGCCCGATGCCGGCGCTGCTGCTGTTGTACGGATTCGTCGGCGTGCCGCTGCTGGCGCGCTTCATCGCGAAACGACTCGCGCGGCGCGAGCGGCTGCGCATGCGCTGGCAGTTGTGGGGCTCCGTCGCGATCGTCTGCCTCGCCTTCGCCGCGATGCAGAAGGTGCGGCTGGCGCGCATCGACACCTTCGGCGTGAAGGACAACGCGATCCTCTTCTTCATCAAGGAATATTCTCCGCCCTACCGGCCGATCGATGCGCCGCAGATGATTTCGCGGCTCGAGACGCAGCTTGATCCCGCGCGGCGGATCGCGGGCTCGCCAAAATCGGCGATCGTCGCTTCCGGGAAACTGCAGCGCGATTTCCCGCTGAGCGCCGCGTCCGCGGAAAACCTCAACGTCATCCTGATCCAGATGGAATCGACCGGCGCGCTGCACGTCGACGAAAAATCCGCGCCGAACATCACCGCGCTCGAGCAAGGCGGCCTGAGCTTCAAGCGCCACGTCACGACGGCGACGCAAACCCGCCCGGCCAGCATCGGGTTGTATTATTCCGATTACATGCCGGACCTCGGCACGACGCCGCAGCTTGTTTACGGCAAACCGATGCCGCAGCCGGCGCTGGCGGAAGTTCTTAAAAGCGCCGGCTATCACACTGGCGTCTTTCACTCCGGATTCCTCGATTACGTCGAGCTGCGTTTCCTCTTCCAGGACAAGGGAATGGACGTCCTGCTCGGCGCGCGCGAGATGATGCAGGCCGGCGCCCCGCTCGCGTACAGCGCCGGCGTGCGCGAAGAGCAAACCGTCAGCGAAATGTGCGACTGGATCCGCAAGAACAAGAGCGAAAAATTCTTCGCGGCCTACCTCACGGAGTTCCCGCACCATCCGTACGTGAGCATGGAGAACGAATCGGAAAAGCCGTTCCCCGACGACACGTGGCTCAACCGGTATCAGAATTCGCTCCACTACACCGATCGCGCCGTCGGGCAGCTCATCAGCTTCCTCAAATCGGAAGGCCTGATGGATAAGACGCTCATCGTGATCG
>JAXDMN010000055.1:0-13626 GCA_034666045.1 Phycisphaerales bacterium
CGGGGGAAATTTTACGGGACAGGAACGACCTGCGTGATTTCCGTCACCTTCTCGCGGAGGTTGCGCTCGATGCCCATTTGCAGGGTCATCGTGCTGCTCGGGCACCCGTGGCAGGCGCCGTGGAAGCGGATCTGCACGACGTTCTCAGCGGTGATGTCGACGACTTCGATGTCCCCGCCGTCGGCCTGTACCGCCGGGCGGATCAGGTCGATCACGCTTTGCACCCGCTCGCGGATTGACGGCGTCTGCTGTTCGGCGGCGGTGGGCATGGGGAGATTATAAGCCGCGCCGGCGATGCGGACAACGTTTCGTCCCGCTACAGCCGTGCTGCGCTACCGGCAGATTGCCTCACTTCGCATCTTCCGCCGCGCCGGCGCCTTTGAGGAAATGCGCCTTTCCGTCCACGCTGTGATAGTAGAATCCGCCATCGACGGCCTGCCACTGGTTCACATGGATGCCGATCGGGTGCGTGACGTCGATGCTCTGGTCGAATTTTCCGCTCTCATCGGACCGGTCCGGCGCCGTCGGATAGCGCCCGTACGCAAGCAGCCGGAAGCGCGGCGAGGCATTGCCGGCCGGCTCGGCGCCGCTCGGCGTCGTTTGATCGAGCAGCACCACGTGCTGCTTGCCGATGAATTCATCGCGGATCGCCGGCGCCTGGAAGCTGTCGACAAGCCCGCGCCAGCTTTCGTCGTCGTGGTCGACGTGGTAGCTCGTCACCGTGCGGGCATCAAACACGTACAGCCGCGGACCGACCACGCGCATGCGGACGTTGAAGTCCGTCGCGCCGGTGCTGAGCCGGTTGCCCACTTCGCGACCGTCGTAGAGCGAGAGGACGCGGACAAACTGCCCGCCGTCCCCCGCGGCGTAGATGCGCCCTTCGGCGACGACGATCTGGTCGGGACCGTCCGCGCCGTCGAAGACGCGGTTACCTTCGGCGATCGGGCCGGCGCCGAACTTCAGCGCGTTGCCCGGCTCGTAGAGGTCCTTGCCGCAGATTCGGTCCGGGCGCGTGTAGAGCAACGTCCCGTCCGGCGCGAGCTGCATGTTGAGCGGCGCGGTCTCGTTGCTGAACGTCGTGCGCAGCACCACTTGTCCGCCGAACGTCTCGAGCGCGACGAGCTGCGGGCCGCTGTCGTCGGTGAATCGGGCGGCGACGAAATCGTCGTTCGCCACCACCTGCTCGAGCGGCACATCGCCTGCGCGCGTCTGCCACGCGAGTTGCCCGCCCGCCAGCTCGAGGGCGGCGATCCGCCCGGCGGACGTGGCGAAGATGATGCGGTCGCCCAGCGGGCGGACGTGCTCAAGACGCTCGGCCTGCTGTTGCGCCTCGCGTCCCCTGGCCTGCTGCGCCGCATTCGCGACCGCTGCCGCGCCGCGCGGTCGCGGGTTCATCCCCACGCCGCCGACGTTGACGAGCTGATTATCGACGAAGACCAACCCCGGCCCGACCGGCACGCCGCGCGGCGGCTGCGTGTCGTCGACGCGGGACACCGCATCGGCTGCGTCGACGATCTCCACCTGCGGCAGCGCGCGCACGCTGACGTCCCAGATGCTGGCGAGCGTGTCGCCCTTGAGCAGCGCGATCCGGTCGATCGTCCAGACGAGCAGGTCCTTGCCGACCCACGCGATGCCGAGCGGCTGGCGGTTGAGAGTCGAGTTCGTGCCGAGCGGCTGATTCGATCCGACGGCATAGACGGACACGCCGCCGCGGCGCGACCAGGCGGCGATGCGGTCGCGTCGCGCGCCGCTGTCGCGCAGCTCGCGCGGCGGAACGAGCAAGACGTCGACGTCCGCGATGATCGATTCCGGCGTCTCCGGGAGGAACGCCTTGCGCTTTTTGCTGGCCTTCCATGGCGGGATATTGAAGTCCGGCAGGGCCGCGGTGGCGATGCGCGCGCTGTAGCGCTGAATGATCTCGGCGGCAGCGCCGAAGCTGACATTCTCGATCTTGTCGCCGTCCGGCAGAACGAGTGGCTGCTTGAGGGCGGATCCGCTCTGCAGCTTTGCGCCTTCGGTGAGCCGCCCGATCGCGATCCCCACGCCGACGCCGTCCGGCAGCTTGAGGTAATTCCGCGCCTGCGCTTCGATGATGCGCGCCTTGTCGCTCTGGTCGCGATACTTCCGGTAGGCCTGGTTCAGCACCTGCGTCGCCGGACGGAATTTTCCGGCGGCCTCGTAGGCGTCGGCGGCGGCGAGCATCGCCTCGGGGGCGACCTTCGCATTCGGGAAGACCTGCGCCACCGCCAGCATCTGCGCCGGATCCTTCGCCTGCTTCGCGATGGCGAGTTGCTCGGTCGCCATCTGCTCGAACGGCTGGTACGCCGCCGGCATGTCGCGGACGCGCTCGCGAATCGAATCTTCCGCCAGCGTCGCCGCCGGCACCGTCCCCGAGCCGTCCTCAGCCGGCACGATCACCGTTCGCCAGGTATTGTTCGCGAGAATGTCCTGATAGAGGCGGACTTCACCGGCAAATTCGCGCTGCGCCCGCGCGAAACGCGCACGGCTGAGCCGATACGCAACCTGCTGCGGCGGCGACGATGCGGCCGCGGCGGCGCGATCGAACAAACCCGCCGCGCGCACCGGATCGGACGCGCCTTCCTTCGGCGCCGCCACGCGCTCCGCAAACGCCAGCGACCGCGCGAACGCCCGATTGCGTTCCGCGCCCGGCCGCATCGAGTTCAGCCCGCCGAGTAATTGAATCGCTTCGTCGAGCTTCTCGATCGCCGCGTCGGGCTGCCCGGCGGCGAAGAGCGTCTCGGCGTACATGAGCCGCGGCAGCGGATCGTTCGGCCCGGACTCGATCGCGCGGTCCAGCTTCGCCCGCGCGAGCGCGAGGTCGCTGTAGATCGAGATGCCGTCGGCGCCGGCGATGACGATCTGGTCGCCCGTGACGACCACGTTGCCCGGCCCTTCGCCCGTCGACCATGCGCCGGTCGCCGGATAATTCTGCTCCGCGCGTCCGTTCGCCAGCGAGAGCCGCCGCAGGTTCCATTTCGTCGGGATGAAGACCGAATCGGTCGTGACGAATCCGCGCCCGCGCACGGTGTCGCGGTTCCGCTCCTCATCCTCCGGGCCGGCGAGCGTGCCTTTCCAATGCAGGCTCTCCGAGGCGCTCGCCGGGTCGTATTTCGGCCAGTTCACGCAGAAGACTTCGTTGTTGCTCGTGAGGACGAGCCGGTCGGCGGTGACGCCGACGATCGTGTCGGCGTTGTCGAAACCGGACATCGCCAGCCGCTGCACTTCGTCGCCGCTGGCGGCGTCGTACACCATCAGGTGCTGCGCGTCGGACGGCAGGCAGAAGAGGCGACCGTCCTTGACGATCGGCGGGTTCTGGGCCCACGGCTTGCGTCCGCCGGCGGCGCCGGGAATCCCCTGCCCGTTGAAGTTCATCACGAAGCCGTTGTTGTTGTTCGGCTGCTGCGGGCGCGGGTAGAGGGCGAGCCACGCGATCGTTCCGGAATAGGCGTCGATCGCCGCGACGGCGCCGAGGTTCGTAACCGCGTAAACGCGACCGCCCGAATAGGCCACGTGCGCGATCTCCGACCCGCCGCCCGGCTGCTGCATGCCCTGACCATTCCCGCTCGCCACGTAGCAGGCCCAGCGCAATTTCCCGTCCGCGAGGTTGAAGCAGAGCACGTAGCTGTCCTCGGTCTGCATCGGCTTGCCGCCGCGCGCGCTGACGAAGACATTATCGCCGACGACGAGCGGCGAGCCGCCCATCTCGAGCGCGCGGAGGTTCGTAGGCTGTTCCGGGAACTGCCGCGGCGCAATCGACCACCGCCGCGCGCCGGTCGCGCGGTCGAGGCAGACGAGCGGGCTTTCCGCGTCCGGCATCATCACCATGCCCATCTCGTTCATCACGACCGAGCGCGACTGCCCGAGCACCGCGAGCACCGACGAATCCGTGACCGTCACGTTGAGCGGCGTCGGGTTCGAAATCTGCACGCCCGCGTTCGCGTAGCGCTGTCGTGCTGCGCCGCCCGCGCCGTTGCCGCTCGTGTCTTCGCCGTACGTCGTCGTCCAGCCCGGGAGCGTGAAGCCGCTTTCCATCCCCTTGGCGTGGATGCGCGAGTTGTCCTGGTAAAAGAGCTCGCCGCGATCGACGACCGGCATGATGTTGATCGCGAGCCCGTTGTCGCGGCGTGATTTTTCCGCGATGTCGTTACGGACGCGTGCTTCGGCGATGGGATTCGGTCGCTGGCGCGGGCGAATGAAAGGGATGTCGACGAGCTTCGTGCCCGGCCGCGCCGCCGCCGGCGGCACGCGCCCGCGCGTTGCGTCGCCGCCGAAGATCGGCCAGGAATCTGACGCCGCGCCATGGGCGACGGCGGCGGGAGAGACGAGGATCTTTTCCAGCTCGGCGGCGAGGACGACGTCCTGCCCGCGCACGGCCGCCTTCGCGTCGGCGTGCTTGTTTTTCAGCTCGTCGAGTCGCGTTTTCGCCGCGGCGGAGTTGCCGCCCAGGTGTTCCGCCAGCGCGGTGCGGAACAGCAGCTTCGCTCGATCCGCGCCCAGGCCGGGATGATTCGCCAGCATGCGGTCGCCCATCCACGCGGCGGCGGTGAATTCGCCGGACTCGATGTACAACTCGATCAGCCGCAGCGCGGCGGCCTTGGCGGCGTCGGTTGGGAAGTAAAGCTGCACGACGCGGCTCAGCGCCGCGGCATCGTCCACCCCGGCCGACTCGCGCAGCGCCGCCGCCTGAGTCTCGTACCGCGCCCGGTACATCGCCAGCCCCTCTTCAGGCCATTTGCCGAGGCGCTCCTGCACGGAAAGCGTCACGCTCTTGTAGCGCTGCGTCGCGCCGCCGCCGGCGGGCGCGGTGCCGGGCGAATTCGTCGGGACAACGCGATCGGCGTATTTCTCGACGATCTCCTGGTAGACGTCCGCCGACTTGTCCCACTCCTTCAGTCGTTCCATCCGCTCCGCCAGCGCGAGCTTCTCGCCGGCGACGGCGGAATCGCGCACGTACACGCCTAGCCGCGGCTCGCGGCTGGGATCCGGCCCGAGCATGCGCTGCGCCGACGCCATCGATGGCACGGCGGTGGCGACGAACAGTGACAGGAGCAGTTGTTTACGCAGGGGCATGACGACTCCCGTGCTCGAGTTTCGCGAAGCTCGCGCGTGTGCGCTACATGGATCCGCGCGGCTCAAAATACTTCCCCCACAGCGGGGACAGTCGCTCGACTTCTCCCGGCGCGACCCGCGCCTTGTCCGACCAGATGCCCAGCTCCAATGCATGACGCGCCGGGCAGGCCGAAAGTTGCTCGCGCCGATGCGACATCATCTCGACGGCCCGGCGCATCAGCGTCATCGCGTTTGCGCTCGCCGCCTTGAGGTTGCCGATGATTTCCTTGAGCAACAAGTGCGGGTCCACCTTTTCCTGCTGCTGCTGGGCGTCCGGCAGCGGCGGTTTGTGCCGCCAGCAATCATAGTCGGTGACCAGCGCGATCATCGCATACGGAATCTCCGCTTCCCGCGCCAATTTTGCCTCCGGCATCGCGGTCATCCCGATCAAATCCCCGCCCCAGAGCCGGTGCATCAGGCTTTCCGCGCGCGTGGAGAAGGCCGGACCTTCCATCGTGACGTAGCACCCGCGGTCATGCACTGTCGGCTGCTCGCCTTCCGTTTGCGCTTTCGCGGCATCCAGAAGCAATTGACGCAGGACCGGGCAAAACGGTTCCGCAAACTCCACGTGAACCGCCGCTTCTTCATAAAAAGTGTTCGCCCGCTTGTACGTGCGGTCGATGATCTGGTCCGGAATGACCAGGTTCTGCGGCTTGAATTCCTCGCGGAGACTGCCGACCGCGCCGGACGCAAGAATGTGCGTGCAACCGAGCTGCTTGAGCGCGAAGAGGTTCGACCGGTAGGGCACACGGCTTGGATTGAGCACGTGCCCGGGGCCGTGTCGGGCGAGGAGCAGGACGGTCACGTCCGACCAGCGCGTCTCGACGATCGCGTCGCTCGGCACGCCGAAAGGCGTTTCCAGCTCGTGTCTCGTCGCGCCTTCCGCGCCCGCGCCGCCCAGCGCATCCGCCAATCCCGATCCGCCGATCAAACCAATCCGCAACTCGCTCATGCCCGGTGAAGTTAGAACATTTCTGTCGCCTTGCACAGTGCGGGGGACATCATGAAAATGACGAGGCGAACTATCCGACGGGCCATGTCCGCTGTCCAAGCTGCTGAGGTCGCACGAACATGATGACAAAATCCCTCCGCGCCGCCGCGATGCTTCCGGTGTTCTGCCTGCTGCTCACCGGTTGCCTGGTCAGCAGCACATCGAAGCAATCCGTCAGCGGCAACTACGTCCCGGAAAACACCTTCGACCGCATCAAGACGGGCAAGACAACTGCCTCTTGGGTGAAGGCGACGCTCGGCGAGCCGTCGACGAAAGAAAAGGCGGACGACACCGAGGTGTGGAAATACAGCTACACCGAAGTGAAAGAAGGCAGCGGCGCGATCTTCCTCATCTTCGGCGGCAGCGACAAGAAGGAATTAAAGCGCAGCGCGTACGTCGAGTTCAAGGACGGCGTGGTGAAGAACAAGTGGCGCTCTTAAGCAAGTCCCTCGAACAACTGCGGTTCTTCGGGTGGATATGAAATGTCCGTCCCTTCGACCCGCGCAAACTTCGTCAACTTGTGCGGCGTCGCCTTCCCCACATCCATCTGGTCCATCACGCGCCACCCGCGCACGAGCAGCGCGTCGCTGATGAGCGAGCGATGACAGCGCCACGGCACCGCTTCGGCGCACATCGTCGTCGTCGCCCGCTCCGCTGCCGCCGCCATGAGTTCATCGAGCGCCGCCGCGAACGCCGCCGTCTCCATGAAGTCGGCGTACCCGCGGAAGCTGTCGTTGCGCCACCCGACGTTGCGCGAATCCTTCCGCGGCCGCCGGCGGCCGCCGAGGTGCTTGAAGGGCAGGTACGCGATGCCGTGCCGCGGCAGGTTCGCCGCTAAAAATTCGTCGGCGAAGTGCGGGTGCCGGCGCGATTTTGGGACCAGCCGAACGTCCGCCACCGCCTGGATCTCGAACGATCGCAGCACCGCGACAAAGTCATCGAACGCGCGCGTCGAGTGCCCGACGGTATAGATCGTTTTCGCCGGGATTTCGCCGGAATCTCGCTTCATCACTGCCCGATGATATGCCCGGCCGTTAGACCCGCCCGCCGCAAGCCGATAAGATCATTCGTTCGCGTGCGTTTCACCTATCCTGTGATGCTGGATGTGACCGAGCGGCTCGTCGTCATCATTGGCGGCGGGGCGGTGGCGGTGCGCAAGATCAAGATGCTGCGGGAAGCAGGTGCGACGCGCGTCCGCGTGGTGGCGCCTCATTTTCACGAGCAGATACCGGCGGAGATCGAGCGCGTGCAGGAAAGTTACGAGCCTCGACATCTCGACGGCAGCAGCCTTGTCTATGCGGCGACCGATTCATCGGCCGTCAACGACCAGGTCGTCCGTGACGCGCGCACGCGCGGTGTGCTGGTGAACCGCCTCGACGAAGGCTCGCCCAACGGCGATTTCGTGACGCCGGCCGCCTGGCGGCAGGGCGAGGTCGTCCTTGCGGTCAGCGCCGGCAGCGCCGCGCTATCCATCGCGATTCGCGACGATCTCGCCGCGCAGCTTGACGACCGGCACGTGCGGATGTCGCAGGTCATGGCGGAAATGCGTCCGAAAATCCGCGACAGCGGGCTCGGGCCACAGAAACGATCGGCGATTTTTCGCGACCTGGCGACCGACGACGCCCTCGACGCGCTGGCGCAGCGTGGCGAACGCGGCTTACACGCGTGGCTCGCAGCGCGGTATCCGGAATTGAAGCTTCAGTGAACGAATGCCCACCACCGGCCAACTCATTCTGCTGATCGTGGTCGTCGCGCTCTTCGTCGCGGGCGGCGCGTTGTCATTTGCGCGGCTGAAGTGGGATCGCCGCGACCTCCGCATTGCCTCGCGCGTTTTCCTCGGCGCCGGCATCGTCGCCGCGGGCGCGCTGATCGTGTGGCATACCGCGTCGCGCCCCGACCGAAGCTGGGTGCCGATCGGCGACAACTTCGACGCGCTCATCTGGCTCGCCACGCTGCTGGCGATGTTCACACTCTACGTGCAGCGCCACAAGGCGCTCGGCGCGCTCGACTGGTTCGTCCTGCCGCTCGTGATTGCGCTGCTGATCGTCGCCGGCATCTTCGGACGCACGGAATATCACGAATATCACCCGGCCGTGAACAACACCTGGGCGTGGGTGCATCGCGTGACGAGTTACGGCGGCGCGGTCGCCTTCGCGATCGCTGCGGCCTCGGGCGCAATGTACGTCCTCGCCAGTAAAAAACTCCGCCATAAGCAGGCGGTCGGCCCGCAGTACGGAAGCCTCGAACGCCTTGAGCACCTGACGATGACGTCGGTCACGCTCGGATTCGCGCTGCTGACAATCGGCGTCATCACCGGCGGCATCACGATGCTCGCCGAAGGCTCGCACACGTCGATGACGAAGATCGTCCTGGCGACGATCGTTTGGCTCGTCTACGCCGTCGTGCTGCACGCGCCGATGAACCCAAGTTTTCGCGGGCGAAAGGTTGCCGTCCTCAGCGTCGTCGGCTTCGTGCTGATGCTCGGCACGATTGTCGCCGTGCTGCTGATGCCCGGGGGAACAAGTTAGGAAAATGCAGCGACTGCTCCTCCTGGGACTGAACCACTCGACCGCGCCGCTCGAAGTGCGCGAAAAGTTCGCCTTCACCGCGCCACAGCGGATCGACGCCCTCGCCGCGCTGCGACAAAAATTCGACGGCTGCGAAGCGGTACTGCTAAACACGTGCAACCGCGTCGAGATTTACGCCGCCCGCGCGCTGCACGGCCATCCCCGGCACGATGAAATGATCGCTTTCCTCGCCGAGCTGCGCGGCGTGCCGATGGCGGAGATCGTCACGCACGTCTATCAAAAGAGCGAGAAAGAAGTCATCCAGCACCTCTTCGCCGTCGCGTCTTCGCTCGATTCGATGGTCATCGGCGAAACGCAAATCCTTGGCCAGGTGCGCGACGCCTACGACGTGTCACGCGAGCTCGGCGCCGCGGGCGCCGCGCTCAACCCGCTCTTCCAAAAAGCGCTCGCCGTCGGCAAGCAGGTCATGAGCGAGACGAAGATCACGGAGGGCCGCCTCAGCGTCGGCTCCGTTGCCGTCGATTGCGCCGGGCGGATTTTCGACCATTACAACGACAAGACCGTCCTCTGCATCGGCGCGGGGAAAATGGCGTCGCTCGTGCTGCAAAGTTTCCACGCCCTCAAGCCCGGCCGATTGCTCATCTGCAATCGCGACCCGGCGAAGGCCGATGCGCTGGCGCGAAAATTCGGCGGCGTCGCCGTGCCGTACGAAAATCTCGCCGATCATCTCATCGCCGCCGACGTCGTCGTCACCTCGACCGGCTCACAGCATCCGATCATCACCCGCCAGCAGTTCGAGCCGCTGCGCAAGGCCCGACGCTACCGTCCGATCTTCTTCATCGACATCGCGCTTCCGCGCGACGTCGAAGCGGCCGTGGGGCAGATCGAAAACGTCTACCTCTACAACCTCGACGACCTCCAGCAGGTCGTCGCGACCACGCAATCGCAGCGCAGCGGATCGATCGATCACGCGCAGCGAATCGTCGACGACCAGGTCGACCGCTACATCAGTTGGACGCGCGTCCGCGAGCTCGGCCCGATGATCGACAAGCTCTACCAGCGCCACCACGAGCTGGCCCGCGAGGAGGTCGAGCGCATCGCCAACAAGCTCCCGGATATTTCGGCCGTCGAGCGTCAACACCTCGAAGAGCTCGCGCGGCGGATCGTGAACAAGCTTCTGCACGATCCGGTGACGATGCTGCGCGAGTCGGACACGCCGCACGCGCTGGGGCAGACCTATCTGCACGCGATGGAAAAGCTGTTTCAGCTCGACGCGGAGATGCAAATGCCCGAGAAGGGGGAGGACGATGACGCGGACTGAACGCACTCTCCCTCGCCCCGGTACGCTGGGGAGAGGGCAGGGGAGAGGGGCGAGCGACGTCCCATTTCGAGCATCGTTTGATTCGTCGGACTGCGCGGGCGGGCGAATCGACCGGGGCGACGACTCCACGCGCACCTTGCCCCTCTCCCCAACCCTCTCCCCGAATACGGGGAGAGGGAGTTAAATGATGCCTCCTTCCCCAGTGATTGCTCTGCCCGCGCCGCGATTCCTCCAGCGGCGAACGATCATCGCGGCGTGCCTACTCGTCGCGCTCCTCACGATCATCGCCCTCGCGGGGGTCGCCGCTCCCGAAGTCATTTACCGCCTGCTGACCGATGGCCTGCTCCTGCTCGCGTGGCTCGCGGCGGCGGGGGGGATCGGCAGTCTGTTCCTCCGCTTCAACGGCGGCGGCTGCACGTTGAAACTTGTGACCGCGGTCGCACTCGGCCTCGGCATCCTCGGCCTGGCGACGCTGCTGCTCGGATTAGTCGGCGGGTTGAACCGGCCGGTGGCGTTCGCGCTGATCGGCGTCGGCGTCGTGCTCGGCATGATGAAATTGATGCGCGCGGGGCTGACATCCGAGCGCATCGGCGAATGGCTCGCCGCGCCCGCGCCATGGGCGTGGCTCTGGCTCGCCGCCGCGCCGGTATTTGGCCTCGCGATTCTCGCCGCGCTCGCGCCGCCGGGGATTCTGTGGGGCGATGAGCCGCACGCGTACGATGTGCTCGAATACCACTTGCAGATCCCGCGCGAGTGGCACGAGGCGGGAAAAATCCAGCGACTCGATCACAACGCCTTCAGCTATTTTCCGCAGGGCGTCGAAGTTCACTACCTGCTCGCGATGCACCTGCGCGGCGGGCCGTGGCAGGGGATGTACCTCGCGCAGCTCATGCATGCAGCGATGACGCTGCTGAGCGCCGCTGCGGTGTTCGGCGTCGCGTTGACCGTGGCGACGAGAAGGCAGGCGAGCATCGCCGCCGTCGCGGCGCTGACCGTCCCGTGGATCGCGCTGCTCGCGCCGATGGCATACAACGAGGGCGGCCTGCTGCTCTACGGCACGCTGGCGATCGGCTGGACCTTGCACACCATCCGCCACACGCGCCCCGAGGATCGGCAGTGGCACGACGTCCTCCTCGCCGCCGTCTTCGCCGGCCTCGCCTGCGGCACGAAACTGACCGCCGGCCCGCTCCTGCTGCTCGGCCTTCCGCTTGCCGGTTTCGCCGCGGGACTAGATTGGAAGCGCGCGATCACCATCGCCGCGCTCGGCTTCGTCGTCTTCTCGCCGTGGGCGATCCGCACCTTCGTTTGGTCCGGGGGCAACCCCGTCTTCCCAGAGGCGAACAACGTCTTCAAAAGCGACCGTTTCACAACAACGCAAAACGAACGGTGGAAGCGCGCCCACACTCCGCCCGCCGAGCAGAGATCTATCGTCGCGCGCCTCCGCGCCGCCGTCGCGCAAATCCTCCGCGACTGGCGCTTCGGCTATCTCCTGATTCCACTGGCCGTGATCGCCGCGGTGCTGACGCGTTACCGCACCGAGACGCGCTTCCTCGCCGCGCTGCTCGTGATTCAAATCATCTTCTGGCTCGGCTTCACGCACCTGCAGGGGCGTTTCTTCGTCCTCGCGATCCCCACCGCCGCGCTGCTGCTCTTGCAGCTCGAAAGACGCGCCCACCTGCGCATCGGCGCCGCCGCGGTCGTCGTGCAGGCGCTGCTGACGATCGCGTTGGTCGCCTCGCACCCGCGCTTCCAACTGGCGGGGGCGGCAGGCCTGTTCGGATTGGAACGGATCGAAGCGATGCTTCCGCAAGACATGCAAGACGCGCTGGCGAGCGGCGCGCCGGTCGAGCTCGTCGGCGACGCGCAGGCGTTTCGATATCCGATCCCGATGTCGCGCCTTCGCTACCGCACCGTCTTCGACATCAACAACGAAAAGTCAGACCAGGAAATCGTCGAGGCATGGCTTGGATCGAAGCGGCGCGAAGGGGCGTATCTCTTCATTGATCCGCCTGAGCTCCGCCGACTGTCGAGCACCTACGTCGGCGTGCCGGGTCGCGATTTTCCCGGATCTGAGCCGTTGGTTATCCCACCGGGTTCGCCGGATCCGCGTTAACCCGCGCCTGCAACTCGCGCTTCAGCACTTTCCCCGTCGGCGAAACCGGAAGCGATTTTTCAACGAAGATTTCGCGCGGACACTTCCACTGCGCCAGTCCCTGTTGCCGGCAGAAATCGCGAATCTCGTCCGCCTTCACCGTCTGATCCGCCTTGGCCGTCACGAATGCGACGACCACTTCCCCGCGGCTCGGGTCGCGCTTGCCGACGACCGCGACGTCCGCCACCGACGGGTGCTTCATGATCACTTCTTCGATCTCGCGCGGCGCGGCCTTTTCGCCGGCGACAATGATGATGTCTTTCTTGCGTCCGGTGATGAACAGGTAGCCGTCGGCGTCGATGTGCCCGAGATCGCCGGTCTTAAAGTATCCGTCGGCGGTCAGCGCGCGGGCCGTTTCGTCCGGCAGGTTGTGATACCCGCGCATGATCATGGGCCCGCGCAGCCAGACTTCGCCGGTCTCGCCCTTCGCGACCGCTTTGCCTTCCTCGTCGGTCATGCGAATTTCCGCGTTCGGGATCGCCCGGCCGACCGCGCCCGGCTTGACCGCACCCGGGACGTTGAAGGCGATCGGCCCGATCGTCTCCGTCAGTCCGTACCCTTCGTAGAGCGGCATGCCGAACTTTTTCTCGAACGCGAGACGAATATTCGACGGCAACGGCTCGCCGCCGCTGATCGCCGCATAAAGGCTCTTCACATCGTCCGGCCCCGCGTCCTTCAATCGTGCCAGCGCGCCGTACATGCTCGGCACCGCGACAAGCAGTGAAATCTGCTGCTCACGGATCGCTTTCATCACCGCGACCGGGCTGAAGCGCGCCTGGTAAACCGTCGCCGCCCCGAGCTTCACAGGCGCGACCAGCGTCGCCAGCAGACCGGTCGAATGGAACAGCGGCACGATGCCGAGGAAGCGGTGCGAACCCTTGAGCTGCGCGTGCTCGATCGCCGAGTCGACGTCGCTCGAGAGATTTCCATAGGTGATCTCGACGCCCTTCGGCAGCCCGCTCGTGCCGCTCGTGTACATCAGCACGCACATGTCGTCGGCCTTCACGTCCGGAAACTTCGGCGTGACCGCGCCGGGCGGGGGCGCCATTTTCTGGAGCTGTTGCAGGTCGACGATCTTCAGCGGCGTATCTTTCAGCCGCGCGCTCAGCAGCGGGATTGAAACGATCGTGTCGATCCCGCTGTCCGCGATGATGTGCTGCACTTCGCGATCGCCGAGCAGGAAGTTGATCGGCACCACGGCCTTGCCCGCCAGCAGCGTTCCGTAGAAACTGGCGGCGAAGCCCATCCCGGTGGGGAGAAGCAGGCCGACCCGCGGGCGGTCCGTCTGCACCGAGAGGTACATGCCGAGCCCCGCGGCGGCGGCGGCGAGCTGCTGCCAGGAATAGCTCCCGGTGTCGTCGGTAACGGCAATTTCGTGCGGCTTGGCGTCGGCGTGCTTAAACAGGGATTCGAACAGCATGCGTCTCCATCAATGGCTAGCGACTCATACCTTAACGGACAGGACGCCGATGGGAAACGGAAACAAGTCGCTTCTGGCGACGTT
>JAXDMN010000056.1:0-15111 GCA_034666045.1 Phycisphaerales bacterium
CGTCTACACCGTCGGCGGTCATGGCATCACCGCCAACTATCCCGGCAACGGCCAGTGGGCCACGCAGCGCGGCGACAACAACGACCTCGTCGAAGACTTCGGCAACCAGGACCAGATGACGGCCTACGTCAACTACCTGTTCAACGCCGGCGCCACCGTCGTCCCGCTGCGACCGGTCGGGCACCAGACGAATGAAGTCGTCGTCGATACTGCGCAGGCGACGTTCAGCGGCGCGTGGAGCAACGGCGTAAGCACGCCGTACTTCGGCAACGCGGGCGACGCGATTAAATATCGCTCCGCCGATTCATCGTCGACGCAGACGGCGGTCGCGAAATTCACGCCGAACATCCCGAAGGGCGGGATCTATCCGGTTTATGCCTGGGCGCTCGACGGCGCGAATCGTCTGCCGGATCAGATCTATCGCGTGACCTACACCGGCGGATCGAGCGAAGTGAAGGTGAACCACCAGCGCGTCGGCAAGGGATGGGTCTACCTCGGCTCGTACTATTTCGCCAAGGGGACGAGCGGCTTCGTCGAGGTGAGCAACAAGTCGAGCACTGCCGGCGTCGCGATCGCGGATGCAATTCGCTTCGGCAACGGCATGGGCGACATCAGCCGCGGCGCGGGCGTCAGCGGATACGCGCGCGAAGACGAGCCCGCGCTCTACTGGATCATGAAGATGGCCGGCGTCGGCACGCCGCAGAGCGCGTATTACGGCACGAACACGAACGACCGCGACGCCACCGTCTCCGCCGCGCCGCGCTACGCGGCGTACATGAACAACGAAGCAGCCGGCACGAACACCGACCGGATTTTCCTCTCGTTTCACACCAATGCCGGCAGCGGCGCGAACCGCGGCACGCTCGGGCTGGTGAACGGCAACAACGATCCGGCGACCGCGACGCCGCACATGCAGGAGTGGGCGACGCTGGTCGCGCGCGAGGTGAATGACGACCTGGTGAAGCTCGGCACGAAGCTCGAGCACCCGTGGTTCGACCGCGGCTCGGTCGTGACGCTCGACCGCACCGACATCGAGTTCGGCGAGATCAACAATCTGCGCATCAACGACGAATTCGACGCGACGATCATCGAGGTCGGCTTCCACGACAACGTGCAGGATTCACAGGACTTGCTAGATCCGAAAGTGCGCGACTGGGTCGGCCGGGCGTCGTACCAGGCGACGGTCAAGTATTTCAATACCTTCGCCGCGGGCTCCAGCGCGCTGCTTCCGGAGCCGGCGACGAATGTGCGCGCCATCGCCGATGCGGCCGGCGCGGTCACGGTCAGTTGGGGCGCCCCGGCCGCCGACACGGCGGGCGGACAGGCGGCGACCGGGTTCGTCGTCTACACGTCGACGAACGGCCTCGGCTTCGACGGCGGGCGCGTCGTCGCGGGCGGATCGGCGCGGTCGCTGAAGATCACCGGACTCTCCACCAGCCAGGTCTACTACTTCAAAGTCGTCGCGACCAATGCGGGCGGCGCGAGCAAGTCTTCCGAAGTCGTCGTATCCCGCCCGCGCATCGGCGGCGTCCGACAAGTGCTCATCGTCAACGGCTTCGACCGGCTCGATCGACTGGAAGACCAGGCGGAAAGCGGAAAGCTGAACACCGCCAGCTCCGTCATCGACACCTGGTTCCGCGCCCGCGATCGCTTCAACAACACGCGCGATTACGTCTCGCTGGTCGGCGAAGCGGTCGAGGCGTTCGGCGTCATCGCCGTCGACACCGCGCAGAACGAATCGATCACCGGCGGACAGGTCCGCCTCAGCGACTACAAGTACGTCATCTGGCTCGACGGCGAAGAGGGCGTGAAGGACGAAACTTTCAACGCCGCCGAGCGAACGGCCATCAGCAATTATCTCGCGGCGAACGGAAAACTGTTCGTCAGCGGCTCGGAGATCGGCTTCGACCTCGCCGGCAACAATCGCGCGAAGTCATTTTTCAACAACACGCTGCGGGCCGGCTACGTCGCGGACGATGCGGGCAGCTACACCGCATCCGGCGCAGGCGGCAGCATTTTTGAAGGCCTTAACATCGCAATCGACAACGGCACGGCCGGCACGTATGACGTCGACGCGCCCGACAAGCTCGCCGCCAGCGCGGGGTCGAAGATCGCGCTCAATTACACCGGCACCGGCAGCGGCGCGGCGGCCGTCCAGTATTCCAACGCCACCGGCCAACGCGTCGTCACGATGGGCTTCCCGTTCGAATCGATCACCAACGGCGGCGTCCGCAATGCCGTCATGAAAGCCGTGTTGAATTTCTTCGGCGCCGGTCCGACTGCGCCGGGCGGCCTGACGCTGGCGGGCGGGACCAACATCAAGCTCGACTGGAACAACAATCCCGAGACGAACATCAAGGGATACAACATCTATCGCTCGCGCACCCGCGCGGGGCCGTACGAGAAGATCAACGGCTCGCTGGTGACGAGCAGCGCTTACACCGATACGACGATCCCCGCGGGCAAGACGTTTTATTATCGCGTCACCGCGGTCACGACGAGCAATTTTGAAGGGCTGTTCAGCGCGGTGGTTTCGGGCCGCAAGTCGACACTGATGATCGACGCGGGCGGCAGCGGTTACACGGATTCGAAGGGCAACGTGTGGGGGCCGGACCGTGGCTTCAACGCCGGCACCGCGACGACGAGCGGCTTCGCCGTGGGCAACACGCTCGACGATCCGCTCTATCAGTCCCGCCGCTTCGGCACGTTCGGCTATTCGATCGACGTTCCGAACGGCGACTACGTTTTGAAACTCTACTTCGCCGATCCGAGCTTCACGACGTCCGGGAAGCGCAAGTTCGACGTGCTGGTCGAAGGGGCGACGGTCCTGAACGACTTCGACCTCGCCGCCAACGGCGGCGGCCGGGCGGCGATCGTCAAGACGTTCAATGTGCACATCGAGGATGGAAAGCTGAGCTTGTTCTTCGAGGGTGTGGTGGACAATGCGATCGTGAGTGCGATTGAGTTGATCTGACGGTTGCGCGCGACGTGCGCATTTCGCGCGAAGGACGGAGCCGGACTCTGTGAGTCCGGTTCGCTGCGCAGCAGCGAGTTCTTTTTCGCGCGGTCGAGCAACCGTCACACGCGACTTCGTCGCGTATCGGACTCACAGAGTCCGGCTCCGTCCCTCGCGCGGTCGATGATTTGCTTAATCCCAATTAACGTGGGACGAGCGGCTTCCCGTCATTCTTCGACATCTCTTCGCGCACGCGCGGAAGTTGCTCCTTCATCCGCGACGTCGCAGTCATTTCCCACATTGTGGTCTTGCGTTCGCGCAGGGCGAGCGTTGCGGCGGTCCATGCCGGTCCCCAGCCGGCTTCCACGCTCCAGGCGCCCCAGCCCATGTCGGCGCTGCTGGCGTAAAAATCCCAGCGGCCGAAATCGAAGGCGCGGAACCAGGCGCCGTCGAGGTACGGGAGTTTTTCACTGCGGAGCTGGATGCGGCAGAGATACGCGGCGAGCTTGTCTTCCGCGGTCCGCAGTTTTTCATCGCCCGTCGCGGCGGCGGCTTCGTGCAGGCCGAGCAGCGCGAAGCCGGTGGCGTAGAGCTGATCGGAAACGGGATCGCCGTTCTTCTGGATGAGCGGCGTTTCGCTCGTGCCGTAGGCCTCGTTCGAGCGCGGGATCTGGTAGTGCCCGCCGCCGGCGTTGGCGAGACGGTCGGCGATGGCGCCGCTTTCGTGCTGCGCGGCCAGTAAGTCGGTCGCGATCGTCGTCAGCCACGCGCGGTGCTCCGGGCGATCGTCGACGCGGACGAGCCACGCGAGACAGAGGAGCATGCGCGAGCGCTCCATGTTGTCGTTCCAACGCCACTGCGTCTTCGCGTAGGCGTCCATCGACATGCGGATGGCGTTGGTCGTGCGGTCGAGGAATTCCTTGTCGCCGGTGCGCGCGTACGCCCAGAGGTAGCAGGCCCAGAGGCCGGATTCGAAGTGGGGAGAATAGTTGATGGTCTCGGCGTCGCGGAAATGTTTCCAACCGTGTTTTTCGAGCGGGCCGATGTCGACGCGGTCGCCGCGGAAGCCGAGCGTGCCGGTGGTGCGGAGGTTGGCGAGCAGCGCGCGGCAGACGTGTTCGTCCCAGCGATCGGAATTTATCCCGGCGGATGCGAGAATCGTCGCGAGGAGGACGCGGGCGTTGTCGTCGCCATAGTTGCCGACGGTCCACGCGCCTGAGATCGCGCCCCACGCGATCAGGCCGAACGCGGGATGCGCCGGATCGAGCCGGCCGAGCGATTGCATCTCGGGGCCGAAGGTGTAGTCCAAGAGATTCGCCGCAACCTGCTTTGAGCGCGCGTCCGCCGACAGGGCGAGCACCATGGCCGCCTCGGCGTTGCAGTCGGCGCGGATCGGCGTGCGCTGCATCTGCGAGCCGTCGGGGCGGATGTGCGAGGCGTAGCCTTCGATCATGCCGAGGGTGCCGTCGCCGTTTGCATCAGTCGAAGGCGGCGCGATTTCTTCGACGCCGGATTTTAACAGGCGATGGATCTCGTCGCGACGATCGGGCGTGATCAGCAAGCGAGAATGCAGATAAAACGCCGCGGCGCGGCGAAAACTTTCGGGCTCGTCGGTCGAATTCGACGGGCGGACGAGGGGCTGATGGTCAAGCGTCGGCGGCTCGTGCTGCGGGTCGAGTTTTTTCAGAATCGTCCGCCAGATGCGCTTCCATTCTGCGGTCGGGGCGAAGCGGGCGGTGACGAAGCCGGACAATTTCGTCGTCGCGATGAGATTGCCATCGGGTGTTTCGATCAGGAGCGGAAACGATTCCTTCGGCAGGCCGTAGACGGCGGTGTCGTAGCCGGCCACGCGGGCGAGAACGAGGTGCGGCGTGCCGGGTGTTTCCAGCGCGACGAAGTGACATTCGTGCGGCGCGACGATGCGCATCTTCGGCAGTGCGTCACCGAAGAAATCGGAGGCGATGACGCCGCGCTCCCATTGGGTGCGCTGCGCGTCGCCTTCGGATCGTGGGTACTCGATGTAGAGCCTCAGTTTCTTCCGTTTCGCGCGCTCGAGCAGCTCGGCGGGCATGTCGATTCGCTGTTGCGGATAACCGTCCGCGAGAATCAGCACCCCTGACGCCTCCGCCGCACCTTCGATCGCCGCCGCCGCGGTGTCGAACCGTTTCGCGCTGCTGCACAGCTTGAACAGGTCGTTCTCCGGCGTACACGCAAACGTGAGTTGAGCGTGCGACATCGCCGGCAAAAGGACGAGGATGATGTGACAAACCACGCCAGCCGCTATGTTATTCGCCGACCTGGAGAACCCTCGCATGCGCAACGTTACCGGCGTGTTGATCATCTTGTTGTTCGTTGGCGGCTCCGCCGCGGCCCCAGTGAAATTCGGCATCGACGTGCTTCGCGACGAGAATTTCAAATCGCTGGACGGCAAGCGCGTCGGCCTCGTCGCCAACCCCGCGAGCGTCGATTCGAATCTCGTCAGCACCGCGACGCTTTTCTCGCGGCAGAAGAATTTCACCCTCGTCTCCCTCTTCGGCCCCGAGCACGGCATCTGGGGCGACGAATACGCCGGCGACAAGATCACCGATCGCACCGACCCGGCGACGAAATTGCCGATCTATTCGCTCTACGGCAAAACGCGCAAGCCGACCACGCGCAGCGTGCTGCCGATCGATACGCTCGTTTTCGATCTCCAGGACATCGGCAGCCGAAGCTACACCTACATTTCGACGCTGAAGGTCTGCATGGAGGCGTGCGCGCAGTTCAACATCGAAATGGTCATTCTCGACCGCCCCAACCCGCTTGGCGGCGTGCGCATCGAGGGGCCGCAACTGCACGACGGATTTGAATCATTCGTCGGCTTCATCCCGGTGCCGTACGTGCACGGGATGACGATCGGCGAGATGGCGATGTTCGTGCAGGACAAATATTTCCCGCAGTACAAGAAGCTCAAGGTGATTCGCATGCAGGGGTGGAATCGTGACATGGTCTGGCGCGACACGGAGCGCGCGTGGGTGCCGACGAGTCCGCACATTCCGAAGATGGAGACGTGCGCCGCGTACGCCGCGACCGGGATTCTCGGCGAGCTATATGCGGTGAACATCGGCGTCGGTTACACGCTGCCGTTCGAGATGTGCGGCGCGCCGTACCTCGACGGCGAAGCGCTGGCGAACGCGATGCCGAAACAGCGCGGCGTGGTCTATCGGCCTGCGCATTTCAAGCCGTTTTATGGCACTTTTAAAGGCGAAAAGTGCGAGGGGGTGCAGGTACACATCGACCCGAAAACCGCCGAGAACATCGTGGAGATCAACTACAGGCTCGCGCGGTTGATCGGCGCGCCGATGCTGTTTCGCGTGACGGAGCAGGTCTTCCAGAAGCAGGAGAACGAGGCGGCGAAGAAGGCGAAACGCAAGCCGAAGACCGTCGAGCGTTACAAGATGTTCGACAAAGTCAGCGGCAGCGACGAGCCGCGGAAATGGCTGCTCTCGGAAAAACCGCTGGAGCCGCTGTTCGAGCAATGGCGACGCGAGTGCACGTCGTTCGGCAATGCGCGGAAGAAATACTTGTTGTACTGATGTGGAACCACAGATGAACACGGATGGACACAGATGAAATATGCGCTTATCCGTGTCCATCTGTGTGTATCTGTGGTTTCAATTCTTCTGCTTTCAACGGCTGCTGCCGCCGCAGATGCGAAGCGCTTCACCGGCCGGCATTTTTCCGGCGCCGGCGATGTGGCGTACATCGAGATGCTCGAAACCTCGCGACGCATGTTCGAGCCCGACCCGCGCTACCAGAATCTTTCGATGCTCTACGAGCCGAAGTGGAACGGGCTGGTCGAAGGGCCGACCTGGGACATGTGGTGGATCCAGAACAGCTACGGCACGACGTTTTCGTGGCTGCCGTTTGCGACCGAGCCGTGGGCGACGTTCATCCAAAATTCGCAGGCGCTGTGGTTCGACAAGCAGGGCGACGGCAAACGCGCGGATACGAACGGCTACGTCGCGCCCGATGGGTGCCTCGTCGACGCCGCCAGCCCGACGGCCCATTATTATCGCCAGGGCGACGGCCGGCACGCGATGCACGACTGGGGCATGGAGTTTACCGCCGCCGGCGTCGTCATGCAGGCGGAGCTGTTGCTCGTTTCGCGCGACGACGGGCGAATCGAGAAATATCTGCCGCATCTCGAGCGCGGGTTGAATTTCATCGAGACGCGCCGCGATCCGAAGACTGGCCTATATCAGGGCGGTGTCGCGTGCAATCTTCTCGCGCCGAGCTTCGGCGGATATTTGAAACCCGACGGCACGCGCGGCTTCGCGTTCCACGCGGGCTTGCAGGTCACCTACATCGCCGCGCTCGAACGCGTGATCGAGCTGGAAAAACTCGCCGGCCATAACGAGACCGCGGCGGCGTATCAGAGCCGTCTGGAACTCGCGAAAAGCTCGCTTCACAAACTCGCGACCGACGAAGGCTACTTCATCAATTCCATCGATCCGGACGGCACGAAACACGGCGTCTTCGGGGCGGCGAAGCACGGGTACTTCGAATCATCCGTCAACCACGACGCGGTCGCTCTTCGCATCGCAGGCGACGAGCAGGCGCGGAAGATTTACGCCAAGATTGCGTCGATTCCTCAGCTCCGTCCGCACGCGTTCATCATCCCGAATTTTCCCGGCTACGACGACATGTATGAGCAGCCGCAGGGCTTGTGGGAGTTCGGCCGCTGGGTGAACGGCGGGCACTGGTCGACCTGCGAAGCGCGGATGATCCTCGCCTACTGCCGGCTCGGAAAATTCGACGACGTCACGCGCTCGATGCAGCAGTTGATGAAGTTCTCGAAAACGTTTCGCATGGACAATCCGCTCGTCAACTTCGGCGACGACGTGTATCAGCCACAACAGCCAATCAACATTACCTACGACGCCTTCGGCCCGCCGGCGGCGGCGATCCGCGGGTTGTTCGAGTATCTGTACAAGTCGGATCGGTTGATTCTCATCCCGCACATCCCGCCGAAGATTATCCAATTTGAGCAGCGCGATCCGATCCGCTTCGGCGCGAAGAAGATTTATCTTTCGACCGCCGGGGCGGGGCACATCACGCGGGTGACGATCAACGACGACGTCTGGACGGAGTTCACGCCGACGGAGATCACGCTGCCGTACGAAGCGATGCCGGCGGAGGCGAAGATCGCAATCACGCTCGGCTATCCGGATTCGCCGGCGGTTTCGGTGAAGGTTGCGAAGGAGGAAGAAGAATCGCCGCTGCCGAAAGATGTCGATCTGCGCGCCCTTGCGCTGCGAGAATTTCGGCACACGTTAAAGAGGCTCGGCGTCGAGTCCACGTACGAGATTGAGCATGCCCGCCTGGCTGAGCAGGCGTTTCTGGTTATCCCGCTGCGAAAGAAGCTGCTGGCCACGAAGCAGATCGAGGCACTGCCCGAGCCGGCCGCAGCCGCGGCGGATCAGGCTTACCTCGACGCCGCGAATAAGCTCTACGCCGGCCTCGCCGCCGCGATCGCGAAGCACAAGGATTCGCCGGACGCGCAGAAGAAGCGGGTGTACGACGTCTGGATTGCGGTCACCGGTAAATGAGGTGCTTCGCGCGCGTTTTCTTCCACGCCGCCAGCTCCGCTTCCCACGTCGGCGGGATTTTTTTCGGGTCGGCGGCGGTCTTGATGACCTCCATCGTCCGATCGCTCTTGAAGAGCCGGTTCACGCCGTCGATTTGGAACTTGTCGCCGAACAATTGCTTGAGCTGCCACACGATCGTCACGCCCATCTTCACCGGCTCGATCTTTTCGCGGTCGGTGACGACAACGTAACACCCCTGGCATTGCTGTCCTTTGAACTTGCTCGCATCCGGCGTGAACTCGACCGGCACGAACGCGACGCCGGGAATTTTTTGATCGTTCAGCGCCTTCGCCAGCTTTCGTCCGTCGATCCACGGCGCACCGAAATACTCGAACGGCTGATTCGTCCCGCGGCCGACGGATGTGTTGGTCTGCTCGAGCAGGCAGATGCCGGTGTAGAGCAGCGCCTGCGTCGTGTTGCGCATGTTGGGCGATGAATTGCCCCAGACCAGGCCGGTCTCGTCCCACCACATGCCGTGCTTCCAGCCTTCGCAGGGCACGACGGTCAGGTCGGCGTTGATGCCGTACTCTTTGTTGAAGAGCTGCGCCAGCTCGCCCATCGTCATGCCGTGCGCAACCGGGATCGGCCCGTACGCGACGAAGTTTAATTTGTCCTTGTCCGCGATCGGACCATCAACGTAATGCCCGATCGGATTCGGGCGATCGAGCACCACGATTTTTTTGCCGTTCTCCTTCGCCGCTTCGAGGCAGAGGCCCAGCGTGGCACTGACGGTGTAAAAGCGGGCGCCGACGTCCTGGAGGTCGTAGACGATCACGTCGACGTCCGCGAGCATCTCCTTGCTCGGCTTGCGCGTCTTGCCGTAGATGCTGATCACCGGCAGGCCGGTCTTCGGGTCGGTGGTGTCGGTGATTTTTTCGTCCTGCGTGCCGTACAGGCCATGCTCCGGGGCGAGAAATTTCACGAGCTTGACGTTCTTCGCTTCGAAGAGAAGCTGCGGCAGCGGCGTGCCGTCGCGATCGCGGCCGGTCTGGTTGGTCACGAGCGCGACGCGCTGGCCCTCGAGGATTTTGTAATTGTCGCGCTTCAGCACGTCCGCGCCGCTCAGCACGTCGCCGGCGTGACGAGCGGCGGACTTTTTCGAACTGCTCGCAGCGCAGCCGAGGAGCGTGGAGATCACGATGGAGACGGCGATCAATGCTTTCATGTTCACCAGGTAATAGGACCGACGTGGAACGGCTCAGTCGAGAAATCGTGCGCCCGCGCACGCTCGGAAATAAATAGCGTCATCACCAGGCCGTCGTTGAATTCCTTGTTGTCGCCGAAGCGGATTTTCATCCCGGCGACATGCTCCCAACCCTGCCGCTGGTAGAGCGTTTGCACGCGTTCGCCGCAGAAGAGCAGGGCGAGGTCGGCGTCTTTTTGCTGGCGGATGTAATCCGTCGCCGCAGCGACGATCTGTTCGCCGAAGCCGCTGCCGCGGTGGGTCGGGTAGCAGAAGACGCTGCTCAAGCCGTACACGTTGAACTGCTCGCCGCCATGATCGAGCCAACGCGACGAGACGATCGCATGGCTGATTAGCACGTCACTGTCCGTGAGGACGAAGTGGCGGGAGTAATTCGGGTAGGGCGTCCCCTCCCAGAGCGGCTTATTTCGGCCAATGAACGCCGGCCACTGGAAACGGACGTACGACGCGATCTGAATCGCGATCTCGCGCGGGACGTCGAGTTTCAGGTAGGAGCGAAGCTCGGGCACGGTCGCAGGAAGGATATACTGGCTGCGTCGGCAAGCGAAAGTCTGCATGATCGACTACCGCGAGCAATTCAAATCCTGCGGCCGCGACGTCGTCATTGAAGACGGCGTCATCATCGAGCACCCGGAGGTGTTCGAAGTCGGCGATCGCGTGACGTTCATGCGCGGCTTTCGCATGCTCGACCGCGCCAAAATCATTCGCATCAGCTCCGACGTCACCTTCTACGACAATTGTTTCATCCAGGGCCCGGCCGAGCGATTCACCGTCGCGGACAAGGTCGACTTCTTCCCGTTCACGTACATCTCGCTCGGCAAAGGCGCGACGAGCTTCGTCGACATCGGGCATCACACGCACTTCGCGCCCGGCTGCGTTCTCTATGGCTGGGGCGGGCTGACGATCGGGCCGTACTGCAACATCGCGGCGCATTGCGTGCTCGCGACGATCGGGCATGATCCGGTCATTCGCGACCTGCCGATGGCGACCGCTCCGCCGGTGGCGGGGCCGATCACGCTGGTCGAGGATGTCTGGCTCGGCGCGAATGTGACGGTGACATCGAACGTGACGATCGCCAAGGGGGGCATCATCGGCGCGAACGCGGTCGTCAATCGAAACACGGAGCCGTTCGGGTTGTACTGCGGTGTGCCGGCGCGGCTTGTGAGGCAAAGACGACAAGGCGACCCGGTGACAAGGTGAAAAGATGAAGCAGCGCGCATTTGTATTTCTCACCTTGACACCTTGTCGCCTTGTCACCTTGTCATTGTTCCTTCTCATGAGCGCCGCTCGCGCCAATGCCGCCGAGCCCACATTCACCGTTACCGACAAACCCGCCGGCCTGCCGTTGGTCGGTTTCGGCGTGCAGATGAATCCGTATCTGTATTGCACGCCGAATTGGCCGCGGGATGTGAATGACGGGAACGTGAAAGACTTCGAGGAGAAGGTCCTCGCGCTGCGGCCGCAGCATGTGCGGATTTTTTATCGGCAGGAATGGTTCGAGGGCGGGGAGGACAATGTTTCCAAGGGCGATCCGCGCATGGTGGAGTCGTTTGTTCGGCAATGCCGGCTGGCGCAGCGCGCGGGGGCGACGATCAATGTCTCGCCGTGGCGCGGGCCGTGGCCGGACCCGGAAAAGCAGATGGCGGCGTTCGCGGCGACGCTGGATGAGCTGATCCGCGCGCAAAAGCTCACGGCCATTCGCTACGTCACCGTGCAGAACGAGCCAAACACGACGAAGCTGCCGATGGCGACGTACAACCGCCTCTACCGCGCCCTCGACGCCGAGCTGAAAAACCGCGGCCTGCGCGACGACGTGAAAATCATCAGCGGCGACCTCGTTCAGAACGATCAGCAGGATTGGTTCGCCAACCTCGGCAAAAATCTCGCCGGCGTCTCCGACGGCTACTCGATCCACGTCTACTGGGATTACTGGGACACGGAAAAACTCGTGCGGCGAATCAGCGAGGTGCCAAAGATTGTCGCCGCGCTGCCGCCGGCGCAGCAGCGGCCGCTGTATGTGACGGAATTCGGCGTCCGCGGTCATCGCGAGAAGCCGAGCATGGAGCCGGGCGATCATGACGACGGCACGCCGATCGCGATGAAGCCGCTCCAGGCGATGGAGCTCGCGTGGTTCCAGATGGAGGCGATGAACCGCGGCTACGTCGCGACCGTCATCTGGACGCTCGAGGACGCGTGGTACGACCGCCTGATGCCGTACGGCGTGATCGGCGCTGCGAAGGACGGCTTCCCGCTCAAGCCGGGATATCACATGCTGCGGCTGTTCACGCACACGATCGAGCCCGGGTGGCGCGCGATGAAAGTCGATGGCTCGGCCGACGGCTGCATCGTGGCGGCGGCGCGCGGCCCGAAGGGGGAGCTGACCGTGCTGGCGCTGAACCAGACGGATACGCCGCGCGACGTTTCCATTCGCATGGCGAGCCGCCAGGACCTCGACTTGATTAGTTGGAACCAGAACGGCGACGGGCAACTGGCGCAGCGCGGCGTCGCCAAGCCGCAGGCGGGCGCGTATGTTTTTTCGCTGCCAGCGCTGGGACTGACGGCGTTAACGACACAGGAGTTTCCGAAGTGAATGCAATCATCATCGGCGCCGGCCGCGGTAGCCGCCTCAAGGCGATGACCGACACGCAGCCCAAGTGCTACGTCACGATCGGCGGCGTGCGCATCCTGGACTGGACGCTCGAAGCATTCGATCAAGCCGGGCTGCACAAAAAAATCTTCATCGGCGGTTACCAGATCGAGCAGATCCGCCGCGATTACCCGCAGCTCACGTTCGCCCACAACGCCGACTGGCAGAACAACAACATCCTCCTGTCGCTGTTCCACGCGGAACAGCACATGGCGGATGGCTTCGTCTGCGCGTACTCCGACATTTTGTTTCGCGACAGCGTCGTCCGCGACGCGATGAATCACCCGGCCGATATCGTGGTCTGCGTCGATACGCGCTGGCGCGACCGTTACATCCACCGCAGCGAACACCCGGAGGGGGACGCGGAAAAAGTCATTGTCGAAGGGGACCGCGTCAAGCAGATCCACCGCGACATCGCCGCGGATAAAGCGGACGGCGAATACATCGGCGTCGCGAAATTTTCCCCGCGCGGCGCGGCGATGCTGCGCGAGCACTTTCACCGCGTGAAACGCGAGTTCACGGGTCGGCCGTGGCGCGAGGCGAAGGTGTTTGAGAAGGCGTACTTCATCCTGCTGATCCAGGAGATGATCGAGCACGGCGTGCCGGTGCATTTCGTCGCCACACACGGGGACTATGCCGAGATCGACACCGAGGAAGACTACCGCCTGGCGAACGACGATTGGCCGAAGCGCTTCCCGAAGCCCGCCTGAAACTTTTCGCCCACCATGTAACGAGCCGGGTGCATTCGTCGTCTCTCCCTTCGCCATCTCAAATGCATAGGGAGGATCGCGCATGGAACGGCTTGAACCGCGGCGGCTGCTGGCTTCTCCGGAACTTGATCTGACCTTCGGCGAAGGGGGATTCACCGGCGAGGTGCCGGGGTTTTTCATAGACTTTTTTTTCGTCAAGGAACTGGCCAACGGGAAGATCCTGGCGGCGGGATCGTCGGGGAATTTCGGGAATGCGCCGGTGGTCGCGCGGTTCAACGCCGATGGAACCCCGGACACGACCTTCGACAGCGACGGACTGCTCTTCATCCCGCAAGGCGACGTCTCATCCGGTCGGGTCGAGGATGTCGTCATGGCGCCGGACGGCAAGATCCTGCTGCTCCACGACAAGGACGACCACCTGAGCGTCTACCGCTTCATGGCGGACGGCGCGGTCGACACGACCTGGGGCACGAACGGGGTGGTTCGCCTTGTCCCGGCGGGGTTGGAATTCCCGACCGCCGCGACCATCGACCTGCAACCGGACGGGAAGATCGTTTTCACCTACCTCGCGTTCCCGGGCCCGGCCACCGCGCACCAGTTCTTTCTCAACCGGCTCAATGCCGACGGCTCGGTCGACAACAGCTTCCGCGGCGGGCTGACCAACCCCGTTCCGATCGACATGTGGGCGATCGAAGATTCCGCGGTGCTGCCCGACGGAAAAATCGTGCTGGCCGGGACGCGCCTCCCCGATCCGGGCAATGCCGCCGCCGAAGACGGCGTCGTCATGCGCTTCAATGCCGATGGCAGCGTCGACACGAGCTTCAGCGGCGACGGACGGGCGGATGTCACGGCCTCGCCGGACAGCGCAAGACCATTCGCCCTGGCGGTGGACGCGGACGGGAACATCCTGGCGAACGCGCGGGTGATCGCGTCAGGCAGGTCGATCGGGCTGGTAGAACGATTCACGCCGGCCGGCGCGCCGGACACGATCTTCGGCGGCGGCGACGGCATGGTCGAGATCGACCCGGGCGTGGACGAGGGCGTCGCACCGGGCGGCTTGTATATCGGTACTGACGGAAAAATCACCGGAATCCTGAACGATTTCGGCCAGATCCGCCTGACGCTCTTCCGCCTCAACGCCAACGGCACCCTCGATACGACCTTCGATGGCGACGGATACGTTCAGCCCAACGCGCAGGCGACCAGCCAGGCCAATGTCATCACGCTCGACAGCGACGGAAACATCCTCGTCGCCGGCTGGAACCTGGCCGTCGCGCGCTTCGTCGCGGATTCCGTAGACGTGAGCCTGAACGCCAACGAGACTTTGTACATCAACGGCACCGACGGCGCGGACACGATCGCGCTGTCGCACGTCGGCAATCAGCTCGTCGTGAATCGCAACGGCACGAACACGTCGTTCCTGTTCACCGACGTGAAATCGCTGACGGTGCGGCAAAGCGCGGGCGATGACGTCATCACCGTGCCGTTCGCGCTCGATTGCCATATCGACGGCGGCACGGGGAACGATTCGATCATGCTCGGCGACGGCGACATGTTCATCCGCGGCGGGTTCGGCGTGAACCGCACCGACGACGCAGACGGCGATGACACGGTCGTCTGCGGCAACGGCGATCACGACATTTACCTCGGCGAGGGCGACAACAGCGCCACCGTCGGCGCCGGTAACAGCACGATCGGCGCCGGCAACGGCGACAACACGATCACCACCGGCGCGGGTGATGACACGATCTTCACCGGCAACGGCGACGATGCGATCACCTGCGGCAGCGGCGACGATTCGATTGGGACCGCGGGCGGCAATGACACCGTTCGCAGCGGTGCGGGCAACGACATCATCGAAGCTGGCTCGTTCGCCAGCGGCGACAAGTTCTACGATGGCGGCGCGGGCAACGACATCATCACTGGCGGCAGCGGGCGCGATACGCTCATCGGCGGCGCGCAGC
>JAXDMN010000057.1:0-5407 GCA_034666045.1 Phycisphaerales bacterium
CGCTTCGTGGCTTCGTGGTTCAATCTCTCTTTCTTCATGCCGTTGCGCACGCGCCGCGCTTGAGGAATTTGCCGTCGCCGGGTTTTCCTTTGTACTGGTTGTTCTCGACGACCACTTTGCCGCGCGACAGGACCGTCTCGGGTTTCCCGTTGATCTTCCAACCTTCGAACAGGCTGTAGTCGCAATTCATGTGGTGCGTCTTCGCGCTGAGCGTGCGCTCGAGGTTCGGGTCGAAGATGACGATGTCCGCATCGGAGCCGACGGCGATCGTGCCCTTCTTGGGGAATATGCCGAACATTTTCGCGCTCGCGGTGGAGGTGATGTCCACCCACTTGTTGAGCGAGAAGCCGCGCTTCACCGCGCCGTCGTAAACGAGCGACAGGCGATCCTCCACACCCGGGCCGCCATTCGGGATTTTGCGGAAATCGCCGCGGCCGAGCTCTTTTTGGCCCTTGAAGTTGAAGGGGCAGTGGTCGGTGGAAACTTCCTGCAAGTAGCCGAGCTTCAGGCCCTTCCACAGCGGCTCGATGTTCTCCTTCGCGACCAGCGGCGGCGTGAAGACGTACTTCGCGCCCTCGAAGTTCGGCTTGTCGTAACACGTCTCGTCGAGCAGAAGATACTGCGTGCACGTTTCGCCGAAGGACGCGTTGCCTTCGTCGCGCGAGCGGACGATTTCGTTCATCGCCGCCTCGCAGGAGACGTGGACGATGAAGACCGGCGCCTTCGCCACCTCGCCGACGCGCAGCGCGCGGGCGACGCCGTCCGCCTGCATCACCGGCGGGCGTGACTGGGCGTGGTGCTTCGGCTCCATCTTCCCGGCCGCGACGAGGTTCTCGATCATCTGCTGGATCGCGACGCCGTTCTCGGCGTGGACGAGCGTCATCCCGCCCGCCTCGCCCGCGCTTTGCATCACGCGGAACATCGTCGTGTCATCGATCATGAACACGCCGGGATAGGCGAGAAAAATCTTGAAGGTGGAGATCCCGCGATCGACGACTTTTTGGAATTCGGGCGCGTGCTTTGGCTCGTACTCGGTCACCGCGAGGTGATACGAATAATCGATCGCGCATTTCCCCTCCGCCTTGGCGTCCCAGTCATCGAGCGTCTGCTCGAACGTCTTGCCCTTGTACTGGATCGCGAAATCGATGATCGAAGTGGTCCCGCCGAACGCAGCGGCGCGGGTGCCGGATTCAAAATTGTCGGAAGAGATGGTGCCGCCGAAGGGCAATTCCATGTGCACGTGGGGATCGATCGCGCCGGGGATGACGAGTTTCCCCTTCGCGTCGATGGTGCGGTCGGCCTTCATCGGCAGGTTCTGGCCGATTGTCGAGATGGTCTCCCCATCGAGGAAGACGTCTGCGATGTAATCGTCCGCCGCAGTGATAATGCGCCCGTTCTTGATCAGGATCGACATGATTCTCTTCCAGTAGCATGGCCGTCCCGGCCATGTTTCTTCAAATAAAAGACATGGGCGAGACGCCCATGCTACTGCTACATCTTCGCCGCCGCGGTCAGTCCGGCATCGATCGCATCCGCGAGAATGTCGGCGTGTTCTTTGGTGCTGTTGAGCATCAGGCCTGTGCGGATGACGTTGCCCCAGACGCCGCCCTTGCCGATCAGGACGCCGCGCTTTTTGGTTTCTTCGAAGACGATGGTGGTCGCCTGCGGGGCCGGTTCTTTCGTTTTGCGGTCCTTCACGAGCTCGAGGGCTTGCATCAGGCCGAGGCCCCGCGCGTCGCCGACGAGTTGATGCTTTTCCTTGAGCTGCTTGAAGCGGTCGCCGAGGTGTTTGCCGACGACGGCGCAGTTCTTCACGAGTTGCTCATTCTCGATGACGTCGATGACCGCGTGCGCCGCGGCGCACGAAACGGGATTGCCGCCGAAGGTGGCGAAGGTGACGCCGGGGTATTTGTCGGCGACTTCAGGGGTCGCGATGGTCAGGCCGATCGGGGCGCCGTTGCCCATGCCTTTGGCGCTGGTGAGGATGTCCGGCGTGACCTTCCAGTGGCTGATGCCGAACATGTGATCGCCCGTGCGGCCCCAGGCGGCCTGCACTTCGTCGCTGATGAACAGGCCGCCGTATTTTCGCGCGATGCCGGCGGCTTTCTCGAAGTAGCCGGGCGGCGGGACGATGAACCCGCCGGCGCCGATGACCGTCTCGGCGAAGAACGCCGCGATCTCGCCGCTGGTTTCGGTCAGGATCAGCTCTTCGATGTCCTCGGCGCACTTCAGGCCGCACTCGGGATAGCTGAGATTGAACGGGCAGCGATAGCAGTACGGCGCGTGCGCGTGATGGATGCCCGGGACCAAGTTGGGGATCTTCTTCCAGTTGCTCTGCCCGCACATCGCCAGAGTCGTGGCGCTGCGGCCGGAATAACTGTGACGCAGGACGACGAGCGGGATTTTCCCGGTCGCCGTGCGCGCCGCCGCGACGGCGGTTTCATTCGCCTCGGTGCCGGACGACGTGAAGAACGTCTTCTTGAGATTCCCCGGCGCGATCGACGCGAGTTTTTCCGCCAGATTCGACTGCGGCGCATTCGCGTACAGCGTCGAGGTGTGGCTGATCTGCCTGACCTGGTTGACGATCGCCTCGACGACTTTCGGATTCGCGTGCCCGATGGAAACCGTCAGCACGCCGCCGAATGCGTCGAGATATTTCTTGCCGTCGTGGTCCCAGACCCACGGCCCTTCGCCGCGCGTGAGCTCGATCGGCTCCTGGTAGTACATGGAGACGGCGGGGAAGAGGTACTGTTTGTGTTTCTGAACGGCTTGCGAAGTGCTCATAAAAATCGTTCCGTCGCCCTGAATTGCCCAAAACGCAAAACCGCGTGAGTGTAACACCACGCGGTTGCGCCTGCACGACAAAGTTGAGCGGCGGATAAGAGTTAACGCAAGCGATTACTGAACGCGACGACGGTCTTCGTGCCGGGCCGCAGCGACACGTTGCGGATCTCGCGCGTCTCGTATGGGCGCGACCGATAATGGAGCGCGACCGCTTGACCGCGCGGGACGTTAAACCCGAGCACGCTGCGCCCGCCGGGATAGCCGTTCCATCGTTGCGAGAAAACCTGCCGCCCGTCGGCGGTGACGAGATAAAGCTGCTCATCGAGCGACATGCGGTTGCGGCTCGCGCCCGGGGCGAAACGAATCTCCACGTCGGTGAAGCCGTCCTTGCCTTCGCTCACGTTGCTTACCGTGAGCACAGTATTTGGCGCGGCGGCGGTGTTTGTCGTCGGCGCGGGTGCGGGCGCGGTCGCGGTCGCGGGCCCAGGCGATTTGTTCAAATCGAATTGCTGCACATCCGACCACGGGCCGAACGCGAGGCTGACGCGCACGTCGATGATCGCCGGCGGCGCGGCGCTCAGCCCAAACACGTGGCTCTGTACGCCGTCTCGTTCATCGAGGGACGCGGCGGTGTTGTACCGCGTGCCGCCCAGCGAGACGGTCATGCCGATCTTCTCACCGGCCGGATCGGTCTTGCGCAGCCTGAATTGATACATCTGCTGACCAGGCGAGACGGTCATGATGCGCCGCGGCAGCGGGGACGGCGCATCGATCGGCGTTCCGTCGGCGGCCCACCAGCGCGACGAATCCTGGGGCGCGTCGCTGATGCCGAGCAGCTCGACGGTCGTCCCTTGTGAGAACTGCAACTGCAATCCCGCCGGCGCAGTGGCGGAGGTCGTGGCGGCGGCCTGGGAGCTGACATTCACGCGCTGCGCCGACGGGGACGTGATGAACGTCTTGACCGCGACGGTCCCGCTGCCGACGAGCAGCAGAGCGGCGACTGCCGCAAGCAGCGCGGTCTTTGCTTTTACGGATGCCATGGTGATGACCGTTCCTTTTGCTATCGATGCTGCGGAGAGCGTGGTGGCGGAAGACGTGGCCGCTGAAGCGGCCGACGCCGCTATGGTCGTGGTGAGTCCGAGGGGTGCGGCTTCGGCGCAGTTGGCAGCCAATGTGGTGGTGAGCGCGACGAGCGTGACCGCGACGCCGCGACGTTGGAAGAAATCGCGCAGCTTCGCGACCGCGCGGGCGATGCGCTTCTCCGCCGCGTCTTCGGAAATGCCCATCGCCTCGGCGACTTCGCGGGCGGACTTCTGCTCGAAGAAGCGGAGCAGGAGCACGTCGCGGTCCTTCGAGCGCAGCCGCCCCATCCCTTCATCGAGCAGCGGCGAGAGTTCCTGCCATTCGGCGTTGGATTGATTCTGCATCGTGGTCACCGCCATGCCGGCCGCCCTTTGCTCGTGATGCGTCCGCCGGGCGCGGGCGCGGACGGCGTTGGCGGCGGCGTAACGCGTCACGCTGAGCAGCCAAGCCGAGAGCGGCCGATCGCCGCGCAGCTCCGCCGCCTTCTCCGCCAACACGAGGAAGACCGCCTGCGTGACGTCGCGCGCCAGGTCGGCGTCGCGCACCTGCCGCCGGGCCGCCGCGTAGACGAGGTTCAGGTAACGCTCGACCAGGCGGCGAAAGGCCGCTTCCGACCGCGTCGCCACGTATTGCTGCAAAAGTTCTGCTTCTTCGCTGGGCAAACTTCTCACTCCTGCGGATCACTGTCGCCGCGGGCGATGTCTCCGACAACAATTTCACGGTATACTTCGCCGGTTTGTCCCTTTCGTACTGAAGTCTTCGATTCGGAGCCGCCATGTCGATCGCCACGCCCACCAACGCCGCGACCTCGCAAGCCGTCGAACAAGTCCCGATGCTCAGCGGCGGGAAATGGACGACGTCAAAATCGCCGCGCGGCGGCGACGTCTACAACCCATCCACCGGAAAAATCATCGCCCGCGTGCCGTATTGCAGCGCGGATGAAGTGAACAAAGCGATCGAGACTGCCCACGCCGCCCTGCCGAAGTGGGCAAACACGCCGGTCGTGCAGCGTTGTCACTTCCTCTTCAAGTTCCGCGAGCTGCTCGTCGCTCACGCCGAGGAAATCGCGCGCTCGGTCACCCGCGAGCACGGCAAGACGCTGGTCGAGTCGCGCGCGAGCGTGCAGCGCGGGATCGAAGTGGTGGAGTTTGCCTGCGGCACGCCGTCACTCATCATGGGGCAGTCGATCCAGAACATCGCGCGCGAAGTCGACTGTGAAACGATCCGCCACCCGGTCGGCGTCTGCGCCGGCATCACGCCGTTCAATTTTCCGGCGATGGTGCCGCTGTGGATGTATCCGATTGCGATCGCGTGCGGGAACACGTTTATCCTGAAGCCCAGCGAGAAGGTGCCGCTGAGCGCGGTGATGATCGGCAAGCTGCTTCAGGAGACCGGCCTGCCGGACGGCGTGTTCAACATCGTGCATGGCGACAAGGAAGCGGTCGATGCGCTGCTGCATCATCCGCTGGTGAAGGCGATCTCGTTCGTCGGCTCGACGCCCATCGCACGCTACATCTACGAAACCGGCACGAAGCACGGC
>JAXDMN010000058.1:0-16556 GCA_034666045.1 Phycisphaerales bacterium
TCTCGGGTGACGATTACTCGACCATCGACTTCAATGCCGGCAGCAGCGCCGATGGCTGGGTCAACGGTGACTTCAATTACGACGGCATCGTGTCCGGTGATGACTACAGCACGATCGACTTCAACTATGCAGCGCAGGGCGCCCCGTTCTTCACGAGCGGCGGTGCCGGGGCGAGCGAGGGTCTGGCCGGCGTGACGGCCGTCCCGGAGCCCGCCAGCCTGTCCGTCATCGCCTTGGGCGCCATGAGCCTCCTGGGCCGTCGGCGTCGTAAATAAAAAAAATTGTTCTCAGTTGCAGTGAGGTTTTTCTTGGTGTAGGTTAAGGGGGTTATTTCCGTACTTGTGCCCAGCCGGTTCCGAGAGAGGGCGTTCCACGCACGGCGTTGGTTGGGGCGAATTGGAAAGGGTGAGCGAATGGAAAAGCGTATTGGTCATCGTAATATGGGTAAGCTTGTCGCCGCTGCGGCGGTCGGGCTTGCAGGTTTTGGAGCCAGCCAGGCGAACGCCTCGCTGATCGTTGACGTGCGGGCAACCGCGGTCAACGGCGTGCCGCTGTCGGCCGCCTCTGCCAAAGAAGTCACCGCATCGCCGGGCGACGTCGTCACCTTGGCATTGTTCGCCCAGGTCTCTGGCACGAACGGCACGAACGACGATTCCGTTACCTCCTCCCACGGCAACATCGTGTCGGGCGCGGGACCGTCGACGGTTCGTCTGCTCGGCAGCCTGAGCGGTGGCGTGGTCCCACCCTTCAACGGGGTCAGCTATCAGAACGGGTCGAACGTCGATCTTGATGCCGATGGCGACCTTGACATCGGTGCCCCACTGGGTTCGGGCGGCACGGCTGCGCTGGGCTATTTCCTGGCCCGCTCGAATGCCACGACCCCGATGTCGGGTGTTGGTGGCGAAGTGCAAATCGGCAGCGTGAACTTCACTGTGACCGGTGCCGAGGGCGACACCCTCGTGAACTTCGTTCGCCGAGCGACTGCGGCGAACGGCAATCAGAGCACGGCTGGCATCTGGTTCGAGGACGGCGTCCAGAAGAACCCGAACGTCGCCCCCTACGGCCCGGGCGCCCCGGTCCTCATCACGGTTCCGGAACCGACTGGCCTCGCTTTGGCTGGTCTCGCGACCCTCGGGCTCCTGGCCCGTCGCCGCAATAAGAACGCCTAAGTTCGGATCGCCCTCTCGATTGTAAATGCAAGCACCGGCGGCTACGAAAGTAGCCGCCGGTGTTGTTGTTTGTAGACTGCCGAATCGCCGCGGCTGGGCGTGCAGGAGCAACAGTCGAGCGACCACCCATCCGGCGCCGACGCAGCATCCACCGACTCGATGAGCGATCCAGAAGGTCACACCCTCGAGGCCGCCGCCGCCTTGCACCGTGCCGGTCGGCTGGACGACGCGCAGGCGGCGTACCGATCGATTCTCCAGCGGCAGCCGGACGCTTCCGATCCGATGCACCTCCTGGGCGTGATCGCCCTCCAGCAGGGCCGCCACGGCGACGCGATCGGTCTGATCTCTGCCGCAGTGGCGCTTCGACCAGGCGTCGGGACGTATCACCTGAATCTCGCGTCGGCGATGCGAGCGGCCGGGCGGATCGACGACGCCATCGCCGAGGCCGAACGTGCCATCGCGCTCGATCCGGCGACCGCCCCCATGGGATATCACGTGGCGGCGCTGGCCTTTCACGACGGCGACCAGCCGGTCGACGCCGCCTTTTGCTGGGAACGGGCCATCGAGCTCGATCCGGGGTTTGCGGAAGCGTACGTGCGGCTGGCGGAGACGTTGCCGCGGATCGGCCGTCCGGCTGACGAGATCGCCCGCGCCCATCATGCCGCTGTCGCCGCGGCGCGCGCTATGGTGGCTCGAGCGTCTGCGCGGGCGGATGCCCACCTTCTGCTCGGCCACGCCTTGGCCGCGCAGGGGCAGGCCCGGGAGGCGATCGAGAGCTACCGGTCGGCACAGCGTCTTCAGCCGGATGATCTCGCGGTGCTGCTGGCGCTGGCCACGGCGCTGCGTGACGCCGGCCAGCGCGAGCAAGCGATCGAGGTCCTCGCGCCCGCCGCCAACACCGCCGCGGATACGAATACGCAGCCGAACCTGATTATTAACGCGCAGGAACTGTTGGGACGGATGCTCGGCGAGAGCGGCCGGCTCCTCGAATCCGCGGCCGTCCTCCGCGCCGCGCTCGCACACGCTCCCGATCGCGCGTCGCTGCGCGCCGCGCTGGCGACGGCGCATCTGGCCCTCGGCGAGGGCGACACCGCCATCGCGGATCTGCGCGAAGCCGTTCGCCTTGACCCGGGTCACGCCGCCGCTCACAGCACGCTGCTGTACGCCCTTCACTACTCGTCCGCGCCGACGCCGCAGGCGGTCTTCGACGAGCACGTTGCGTGGGCCCGGCGTTTCGCAGAGCCGCTGACCGTCGCCGCCGCCGGGCGCGGCCACGCCAACGTCCGCGACCCGGATCGCCCGTTGCGGATCGGCATCCTTTCATCCGATCTGCGCGACCACACCGTCGGCCGTATGCTCGAGCCGATCCTCGCCGCGCACGACCGCGCAGCGTTCCCGATCTTCTGCTACGCAACGCTCGCCGCCGACGCGCAGAGCGAGCGCTTGCGCGCCCGCGCCAGCGGCTGGCGCGACGTGAGCGGACGCAGCGACGACGAGATCGCGGAGCTGATCCGGCAGGACGCCATCGACGTGCTGATCGACGTCGGCGGGCACACCGCGCACAACCGGCTGCTGGTCTTCGCGCGCAAGCCGGCGCCGGTGCAGGTGTCGCTGTTCGGCTACCCGGGGACAACTGGCATGTCTGCGATCGATTACCGCATCACCGACACCTGGCTCGATCCGCCGGGGGAGGCGGGCGGCGGGGCGGATGCGCTGTTCACGGAAGAATTGGTGCGTCTGCCGCGGCCGTCGTGGTGTTACCCGCCGCCATCGCAAGACCCGCCGGCCGAGCCGATTCCCGTCGCCGACTTGCCGATGAGCCGCGGCGAGCCGCTGACGTTCGGCTGCGTCAACAGCCTGGTAAAAATCTCCGCCGCCACCGCCGCCGTGTGGCGGCGAATCCTGAGCGAATCGCTGGACAGCCGGCTGTTGCTCGTCTCCAGCTCCGCGCAGACCGACTATCTGTCCACGCTGGCGCAGCATCACGGGCTGCCGCTCGAGCGACTTGTCGTCGTCCCGCGCATCGCGGGCCGCGCGTATTGGCGACTCTACGACCGCATCGACGTCGTGCTCGATCCGTTCCCCCACACCGGCGGGCTCACGACGTGCGACAGTCTCTGGATGGGCGTGCCGGTCGTCACCCTCGCGGGCCAGACGCATGTCGCGCGGCAGGGCGTGATGTTGTTGAACAACGTCGGCCTGCCCGATCTGGTTGCGCAGAATGTGGATGAGTATTCGCAGATCGCGCGCGATCTGGGGCGTGACGCGGCGCGGCTAAAGAGACTGCGCCATGAGCTGCGCGGCCGCATGACCGCCTCGCCGCTCTGCGACGGCGTCACGCTCGTCGCGGAGCTGCAACGATTCTTCCGAGACGCCTGGCGGCGCTATTGCGCTCCCGTTAAGTAAAACTTTTCTTCTGCCAGTATCGGTCTCTGTAAAATCGGTGATTCGCCGCCGCCTCGGCCTGATGCGATTCGTGGGCCGCACCGTCCAGCGGCGCAGCGCCGGACGTCCACGTGTCGCGGCGGAAGGGAATCGCCTGCACGAGCGGCGTCCCGCGCGGCAGCTCGACCGAGTCGCCGCGCTGCAACAGGCACAGGGCCGGGAACGTCACCTCCAGCGCGAACGTGTCCGTATCCACGATCCCGCTCAGCGGCATGATTGGAACGGCAAAGCGGTTCATCGGCGCGACGAACAACGTCGAATAGCCCGGCGGCGTGCGAATCACCCACGGGCTGTTGAACTTAATCGCCGGCATCTGCGGAAACGGCGCGCCGGGGAATTGCTCCTGCACGTGCACCTGCACCGGGGCGACCTGCGGCGGCTTGAACGGCGTGAACTGCAAGTTCAACCCGCTCTCCGACAGGCTGATCTTCACGTCGACCTGCAGCGGAATGATGTATCCGCTCGTCATGGCGTCGAGGAACGGCATGCACCGCTTGACCGTGTCGTGACCCTGCGATTCCACCGGCATCTGCCGATACCACTCCGGCATCGCCCGGATCGCCGGGTAGGGGTGGATTAGCTTGTCCAAGTCGGTGCCCGGCGCCTGAAACTCGATGTGTGGGTTGCTCAATGCGGGGGAGCTTAACTGACGCTGGCGCGACGATCACGGGCGAAATCCGCGGGTGGGCGTCCGGTGCGAACCGCGCGTGGGGATACTCCTTACAACTGGACATAACCTACGGTGAAAACATGAGAAACAGCGATCGAAGGAAAATTCCTGTGGAATTAGGTTGGAATCTTCGCAGAGCTGTTCTATAATTAGGGTTCGTTGACCCGGGCGCTCGTGTTGGCCCGTGCGAAAAAGGCTTCCTTCCTCCATCCATCCGGAGCCCCTAATGCTGCACTGTGCTTTGCGTCATCGGCGCAACCACCCGTTCGCTTCGCCGCCCGTGAAACGCAATGCGTTTACCCTGGCGGAGCTCTTGATCGTCATCGCGATCATCGGCGTGTTGATCTCAATCTTGCTGCCGACCCTCGGCTCCGCCCGCCGCGCGGCCAACTCGGCGAAATGCCTCGCGCAACTGCGCGACCTCGGCCTGGCGTTCCAGCAATACGCGATGGAGAACAAGCGCGCGTTTCCGGTCGTCGAATATGCGCCGCCGCCCGCTCAACTGATCGCCGGATCGCCGCCGCGCCGTTCCTGGCAGGACTTCCTCGTCAAGTACATCCACAAGCGCGATCCGACCGGCGATCTCAAGCCGTTCCGCAACGCCTCGCCGCTCTGGGGCTGCCCGGCGTACGATCAGGACACCTATTGGCGCGACGGCGTCCCGCCCGGCGCCCTCTCGTTCAACGTGCCAACCGTCGCGAACATGTTCAACACCGGCTACGGCATGCAGCGCTATCCGCTGGCGCCGCACTCGCCGATTCCGCCGGCGCCGGTCGGTTCACCGGGCGTCGTCACCGGGACCGCTGCGGCCCCGGGCAACACCGCACTCATTCGTGATCCGGTGGCCTACGGCGCGTTCTTCAAGATGGAAACCTGGGGCAAGCGCGCCGCCGAGCGCGGCCTGATCGCAGATTCCAACAGCTATGACATCGTCGGCAGCTCGAGCTGGACCAAGGGTGAAGTCACGGCGACGCCCCCGACGGCCCGCTGCGATCCGTTCGTCACCTCCGCCGCCACCACGAGCTACATCATCGTGGATGGGACGCGCCACATTTCGCCGACCGCCAACATCAAGAAGATCCTGAACTCCAAGGGCGTCAACATGCTCTTCGTTGACGGCCACGCCACCCCAGTCACGCCGGAAGAGGTGTGGGTGGCCACGCGCGGCGGCGGCATCGACATCCGCAAATAACGCCCGTTCGTACGACCTGCCGCGTGCCGCCCGAACCGGCGTCGCGCGGCAGGTCGCACAGTTTCGGGAATTCGCCGGCCCGCGCGGGGGTTCAATTCAATTGCAGCAGCGCCACCCGCGCCGCCACGTTGTAACGCAGTGATCGTTTCGAGACGTAGCAGGAGAGGATTCTTCATGGACGACCGAAAGCCCACGCAAACACGACGCGGTTTCACCCTGGTGGAACTGCTCGTCGTTATTGGCATCATCGCAGTCCTGATCTCGGTGCTCTTGCCGACGCTCGCGAGTGCGCGCAAGGCGGGTTACAAGGCGAAGTGTCTTGCCAACCTGAAGACGCTCGGCGATGCGTACAAGATGTACCAGCTCGATAACAAAGGCTGGTGGACGCCGTCCTGGCAGCAGTACACGCGTACGATTCCGCCCGGCACCGTCGGGGGAACCGCCGACAAGCGCTGGCACGACTTCATCGGGAAGTACGTCGTCGGCGGAATGATCGGAAAGCAGGAGCTGAACTGGAACGGCACGCAGTTGGGAAGCATCGAACCTCAGCTTTGGACCGAGCCGGTCTGGCACAGCGACAACGCGCTGTGGGGATGCCCGATGTGGGAGCGCATCTTCCGCGACTCCGCCGGTAACGTCGTCAACGTCGACAGCGGACTCGCGCAGTACACCTGCGGCTACCTCCAGAACAAGTACCCCTTTGCACCCCGCCTCACGCCGGTTGCGGAATCGCTGAACGCCACGAGTCCAAATCCGGGCGGGCACTTCAAGTACACGCAATGGAGCCGCCAGTCGGAACGGGCGCTGATCTTTGAATCGATCAGCCACAACTGGTCCATGCCGGGCGTGACGACTTGGCCCTTCGCGCCGGAGAAGCCGGGCGGCACCGTTTGGCCCAGGACCCCCGACGTCAACTTCCCGATCGACTTCAACCGTCACGGACGAAACCGCATTGCCAACAAGCCGACCGACCCGTCGCTGAACATGCTTTTCTGCGACGGCCACGCTGAAACCGTCAGCGCTCGACAGGCTTGGAAAGCCATTCGCATGGACTAAAGATCTCGCGCCGAATCGCCCGCGGATCGCCAGACGACGGAGAGAGTCATCGCCCACGTGTGTTTCACACGTGGGCGATGTGTTTTTGGTGCGGCGTCCGCCCAGCCGTCAGTCATTGCGTTGCAAAGACGCAGTCGAACGCAAGAGCCGTTGGTGCCAGGCAACTTCGGCGCTTTGCGCAGGTCCGCTCAGTCAGAATCAATTCTTCAGTTTCACGATTTGGAAGCGTGCGCGCCACCCTCAATACCGTAGTGTCTGCTCACCGTTCAGTAGTGTGCTGAAGCGTAGCTTTTACTAGTAAATGCAAGAGGCGTAATGAATGTTCGCATGGACGTAGAGCGCGGTCTTTTATACAGGGGCAATGGGCACAGGTCGAGACGGGCGGTAATAGCGGCCGTTGCGGCCACCATAGCGCTGACGCTTGCCTCACAGGGGTTTGGGCAAACCACGTACACAGGCTCGGCTGGAACGGATGGCGGGGCCGGTGGCACCATCACGCCGTCGTCGACGAGCGGTGGGTTGATAATTGGCGTTGGCGGAGGCGGCGGGAACGCCGGCCCAACGACCGACTATGGCGGCCCCGGAGGCAGTGCGACGGTCTCAAGTTCCGGCGCACCGGACTCGCGCGCGTGGGCTGAGGCTGGACGGGGCGGACACGGCGCGGGCGGAGGTGGGGGTGATGGAGGCACCGCATCAGCCGACGCAACCGCTTCCGACGATCTGCTCTCCCCGGCAGCCTATGCCGAGGCCGAGGCAACTGGCGGTGGCGGTGGGCTGGATACCGGTAGCGGCGCTCGCGGCGGCGACGGCGGTACGGCTTCGGCGACCGCGTACGCGTCAAGCGCCTCCGGCGGTCCTGCCAAGGCGCTCGTGGTGGTTTGGGGCGGACGCGGTGCTGGAACGCCGGACATGGCTAACACGTATCTCGGTGGTAATGGGGCCGCGGTCACTCTCACGAATAACGTCGGCGGCTACAGTAATGGCGGCGGTGTAGAGTTAGAACAAGATGCGTACGGCGGTAACGGCGGCGCCGGTGGTCAAGATGGTTCGAGCTACGGTGCCGGCGGCACGGGCGGGATCGCCAATTCTTCAATTAGTAAAACAAGTTCGATCAATGAAACTTATTATTCGGCCATCGCCGACGGGTATGGGGGCAGCGCGGGCCATCGTTTTGGCGGTATCGCCCAACCGGGCGCGAATGGCACTGCCACGAGTACCGTGACAGCTGTGACGGGTTCGAGCACCAACATAAGCACGAGCGCGGTCGGCCAAGGCGGACACGGCGGAAGCGTCTTTTTCGGGGGTGCGGGCGTGGGCGGGGACGGTGCGGTCGGCGAAGCGACCGCCACATCGATAGCGAAAGGTGGAAGTGCGTCCGCGTCTTCCGCAGCGAACGGAGGCTGGGGCGGGGGCGTTTCCACGTCCGGCCCGGGCGGATTGGGCGGCGAAGCGATTTCCCACGCGGTTGCCGAGAGTGCCGGCGGTAGCGCCGATGCAGGTGCGGGGGCGGTAGGCGGCGCTGGTGGAAGTTCGACGGGATACTCTAACGCCACCGGCGGCTCGGCGTCGGCGACTGCCGAAGCCTACAGCGGGGCGGCCGCTGCTAACGCCACCGCGAGTGCGAGCAGTCCGTCAAGTGCGTATGCTTCCGCAATCGCCCAAGGTGCAAACGGGTTTTTGTCGACGGCCACTGCAACCGCGTCTGTTGCCGGTGGCAATGTGTCCGCCACCAGCACGAAGAGTTCGAGCACCGGAGTGCTCGTCGGCGCAGCCGCGATGGCGGCGAAGGGAGTGAGCAGCGGGTCAATGTCGAATACATCGCTGGCGATTAACTCGGGCACGTTCGCGCAGACCGGCGGGACGCATACGGTCATCGGTACGCTGACGAACTCCGGGTCGTACAGCATGACCGGCGGCACCATGACGGCCGGCACGTTTGTCAACAACGGATCGTTCAACTACACCGGCGGCACCGCGACCGTGGGCGAGTTGAGCGGATCGGGGACAACGAGCGTCGGGAGCGGACGCACCCTCACCGCCGACCACGTCCGTCAGGCGACGTTCACCGTTACCGGCGGCGACGTCGTCATCAACGCGAGTAGCTTGGCCGGCGGCCTCAGCGTCGTCGGCAGCCTCAGCATCACGTCCGGCGGTCACCTCGACCTGAAGGACAACAAGCTGATTACCAATAACGCCGTCGGCACCGCAACGAGCGGCACATATAACGGCGTCCAAGGCCTCGTCCAGTCGGCGATGAACGCTGGTGCGTGGGACGGCGCGGGGATCACTACCAGCGAGAGTGACGCGCTCAGCGGGCTCACGACGCTGGGCGTCTCCACTGGCGAGATCGCGCTTGGACTGACCGGGAGCGACACCGCGCTGTTTGCCGGCCAGACCGTCGGAGCCGGCAGCACCCTCGTAATGTACACCTACGCCGGTGATGCGAATTTGGATGGAATGATCAGTGGCGACGACTTCAGCACGTTGGATTTCAACATCGGCGTGTCGGGCGCGTCCGGCTACTACAACGGCGACTTCAACTACGACGGAATCATCAGCGGCGACGACTACAGCACGATCGACTTCAACTTCGGGGCGCAGGGCGCGCCGTTCTACTCGTCCGGAGGTATTCAGAGTCTCGCTGTTACACCAGTCCCTGAGCCAGCGACCGTCGCCATATTCGCGCTCGCCGGTATAGCGTTGCGACGACGCCGTATCAGATAGGTTTGCCCGAATATTTCAGATTGAAGCCATCGCCACGTGCGTAATCGCCCGTGGCGATGGCTTTTCGGCCGAGGCGCCGCGGCAAATTTCCGTTTAACGAGATGTCGCCGCCGTGAGTATGAATTAAGATAGAAGCCGCCGCCGGGGCGCGACTCGAGCGTCGAGGCGTTCGCCAGGGCGGTCACACGTCGTCGAAACGATCAGTGCAACTACGGAGGTCAGTGATGGGCTCCATCAAGCCCGGTTGTACGCGGCGCGCGTTCACGCTCGTCGAGCTTCTCGTCGTCATCGGCATCATCGCGATTCTCGTCGGGATTCTTCTGCCCTCGCTCAACAGCGCGCGCAAGAGCGCCTACAAGGTGAAGTGCCTCTCGAACCTCCGCCAGCTCGGCGACGCGTACAAGCTGTATCAGCTTGACAACAAAGGCTGGTGGCCCGCCGCGTGGAACAAGTGGGCCGCGCCCGCGAATCCCACCGGCGCGGGCGACAAGCGGTGGCACGATTACATCGGCAAATACGTGGTCGGCGGCTTGATCAACAAGCAGGAAGTCAATTACAACGGCACGCAGACTCCATCCAAGGAGCCGCAGATCTGGACCGAGCCGATTTATCACGGCGACAACGCGCTCTGGGGATGCCCCGCCTGGAACCGCATCTCCACCGACGCCGGCGGGGCGATCGCCGGGTTCGATGTCGTCTTTCATCCCGGGTACATGATGAACTGGTATCCGTTCGCGCCGAATGACCTCACGCCTGCGGGCATTGTCCCGATCAGCAAGCGCTGCGGGTCCGTGCTGGTCAACGGCGACCCGCCACCGGGTTGCTTCATGCCGCAGGGATTCTTCAAGTACACCCAGTGGTCGCGGCAGTCGGAGCGCGCGCTGCTGTTTGAATCCGTCGTTGGCCACAATTTCACGACGCTGAAGTGGCCGTACGCCGCCGACGGCAGCGATTTCCCGAAGATGCCGACGCTCAACTTCTCGATCGACTTCAACCGCCACGGCAAACGCGGCACGGGAAACAAGCCAGGCGACATCTCGTTGAACGTGCTGTTCTGCGACGGCCACGCGAACACCGTGAACTGCCGCGAAGCGTTCCGCGCGATCCGGTTTAACTGATGGACAGAGACGCCCCACAATTTTCACGACACCAGGAAGTTCAATGATGAATGCGTCCACCACCGCCAACATCGCATCCCGCCGCAAAGGTTTCACGCTCGTCGAGCTGCTCGTCGTGATCGGGATCATCGCGATCCTGATCTCGGTTCTGCTGCCGGCCCTCAGCGCGGCAAAGCGGCAGGCAAACTCGGTGAAGTGTCTCGCGTCGCTTCGGCAGATCGGCGATGCGTTCAAGCTTTACGCGATCGACTCTAAAGGGATCTGGCCGGTCGCGGCTTATCGCCTGCCGGATCCGCAGACGACGGCGCAGCCGTGGCTCGCATGGACGGACATGATCGCGCCGTACATCCGCGGCTCGGCGCGCGGGCAGACCGGCAGCCGCCTGACGCTCACCGAAATTCGCCGCAACTCGCCGCTGTGGGGCTGCCCGGAGTGGGCGAAGGCGTTCGATTACAACAAATTAGACGGCCCGCTGTCGGCGACGAACGTCTACACCGGCTACGGGATGAACTACCTCCCGCCGCCATGGCTCGAGAGCAACAAGACGGCGGCGGACAACAAGAAGCAGGCGATCGTCACGATCAGCATTCCGGACGGCACGTGGACGAAGTACACGGTGTGGGGCAAGCGCGGCTCGGATCGGCTTCTCATCGCCGATTCGGACGTCGAGTTCATCTACAGCCCGCCGAGCATGTCGCGCGCGAGCGTCTTGTTTCAGCCGTACGATCCGGCGAACTTCGGCGCGCCGAATTTCTGGGTGAATGGTTCGCGACATCTCAAGCCAGGGGCGAGGAAATCGGTGGCGCTGACGTCGAAGGGGATGAACGCGCTATTCGTCGATGGGCACGCGACGTCGGTGTCGGTGCCGGAGGCGTGGAACGCGATTCAGAATCCGGGCCAGGATAATGTGAAGCCGTAGGCTTCGCGCGCGGCGCACACGGTTCCAACGGCCGCGTTTTTCTCCAACTCACCGCACTTCCAAATCCGCGCCCCGGATGCGTTTTCTTGCGCTTCTTCTCTGGCGCGCAATTCTCGCCCCGTAAAATTATAGAAGCTCGGAAATTTCGGGCCTAAAATCCGCACCTTCAGTGAGCTGTATCGTACAGCTTGAGTCAGGTCGCTCGAACGATCACCGAATCGTGCCGAGCGAGCTGAACGGTGGCGAGTAAGGCGGCGAACTCAGCAGTTCGCTCAAGTTGTGGCCATGCCTTGCTTCCATTGATCGATCGTGGCGGTGTTGAAACGCCGACCACGACGCGTGCCCGGCCTGTAGCGGCGGGCGAGAACAACAATCCGCACCCTCTCTCTCGGAAGAAGGAGATCGTCTATGACCGTTTCCAGGTCTCTTGCCGCGTCGTCTCTCGCGTCCAACCGTCGCCGTCAGGGCTTCACCCTCGTCGAGCTGCTTGTCGTCATCGGCATCATCGCGCTGCTGATCTCGATCCTGCTGCCGACGCTGGCCTCGGCGCGTCGCTCGGCGAACAGCGTGAAGTGTCTCGCGTCGCTCAAGGAAATCGGCAACGCCTTCAGCATGTACGCGATCGAGAACAAGGGGATGTACCCGGCCGCTCGTGACCTCCACAACCAATATGTGGGAACCACCAAGGTCGAACGCCGCTGGACGGACATGACGGCCAAGTACTTCAACAAGTCGGCCACGAATTTTGACAAGGTCGACGACGTCACCAAGGTCCGCCTGAACTCCGTCCTCTGGGGTTGCCCGGAGTGGACGAAGGCGTATCAGTACAGCACGACGTCGTATGCGGACAAGGTCTACAACGGTTACGGGATGCAGTACTACCCGGGCTACCCGCAGCGTTATGACCCGGAAACCAATGCCTACCGCGTGCAGGCGACGGCACCGGCCCTTCCCCGCGCCGGTTATCTGAAACAGAGCGTGTGGACCCGGAACGCATCGGACCGGCTGATCATTGCGGATTCAATTCAGGACATCATCGCGATTCCCAGTGCGGTGGCGACGACTCCGCCCGCGGCGTACACCAGCTACCCCGGCTTCAAGAATGGCAACGTCGGCTTCATGCCGTACATCGCCGCCGCGACGACCACCGACGACTTCGTCATCGATGCTCGACACATGAAGCCCGGGACGCCGAAGAAGGGCGCGTTGACGCAGAAGCCGATCAACGCGTTGTTCGCCGATGGTCATGCGGGTGCGGTGAGCGTTCGCGAAGCATTCAATGCGATTCGCAACCCCGGTCGCGACAGTACGCAGTAGCGCGGTAGCCAGGGAATGACAATACGAGTCTCCGATGGATGAGTCGGGGGAGCCGAGTCAACGACGGCTCCCCCGGCTTTTTTTGTCGCAGTGCACAGCCGCGTCCGCTCACGTCCGCTCCTTTATCACCCGCCCTCACGCGTCGTAGTTATGCAATATCCCGCCAAAGGCGCGCAATGCGCAGGTTTGGCACCACCCTTGCAATTCAGTAATCCGAAACCCCGAAGCCCCGCTTCAGGGTCACGTAACGCTTGGCTCAGCAAGGAGTTTCCATGACTCAAATACTTCGTCGTCAGAGCGGTTTTTCGCGTCGAATGACCGCGTTCACATTAGTCGAACTGCTCGTCGTGATCGGCATTATCTCGATCTTGATTGGGATTCTGCTGCCTGGTCTCTCGTCCGCGCGCCGTTCTGCCAATCGCATCAAGTGCCAAGCCTCGCTGCGCGAGATCGGAACGTCGTTCCAGCTTTACGCGAACGAGTACAAAGGTGTCTGGCCGGTCGCCGTGCATGAGCCGAACGTCACCGCTGGGATCCGGCTGCCCATCGACGTGGAACGCCGCTGGTATGACCTGGTCGCGAAGTACATGACGAAGAAGAACATCAGCACGTCTGCTGAGATCGTGCAGATCCGTCAGAACTCCGTGATCTGGGGATGCCCCGAGTGGGCGCGCAAGGATTTCCCGTTCGAGAGCCTGGACGACTACCGCCCCGGCTACGGCATGAACTACTACGTCGGGACCTACTTCGATACGCCAAACCCAGGGTCGAAATTCTTGACGGACTATGTCTACATCTTGGGAAGCCGTGCGCGCGGCGATTACGTGAAGCAGAACAAATGGGCGAAGGGACGTTCCGCGGAGAAGGGCGTTATCGCCGACTCGATGACTCACATCATTAACGTGCCGGGGTATCCCGCTTACGACTATGCGACCGTCGCAACCAACGGCTGGCAGCCGCAGAAGACCGGCAACATCCTGACCGGTACCCCGGGCGGCACCGCGTTCTACGTCGAGGCCGGGCGGCATCTCAAGCCCAGCGCGAAGGTCGATGACAAGGTACAAGGCATGAACATGCTCTTCTGCGACGGCCACGTGTCGCCCGTGAGCGTGCGCGAGGCATGGGCGGCAATCACGCTGAAGCAGCCGCAGTAAGCGGAGTCTTAACTCGGTTAATCAGACTCGGTTTATCAGCCGGGGGAGCCGCGTCAACGACCGGCTCCCCCGCTTGCTTGCGCGGCGGGGGCGAGGCGGAATTTCCGCGAACAATTCACACTACTTGTCCGTTTTCCCCCCGGGACGCACACTTTCCTCTGTTGGCGGGATTCTTTTTCACGTGATTCTCGGTCGCCCGCTGGTATTATAGAAGAATTGAGACCGCGCCCGGCGACTCGGGCTGACTGCGTGCGTTGGCGCGGCGTTGAAGCAATTCCCGAGGGAACTTGTCATGAATCATGTCGTTGCCCCCGTCTCGCACCCGCGCGCCAAGGCGTTCACGCTGGTCGAACTCCTCGTCGTCATTGGCATCATTGCGATCCTGGTCGGCATCTTGCTGCCGACGCTCTCGTCAGCGCGAAAGGCCGGCTACAAAACCAAGTGCCTCGCCTCGCTCCATCAGATCGGTGACGCGTTCAAGATGTACCAGATCGACAACAAAGGCGCCTGGCCGGTCTCGGTCCACTTTTACAACGACGGCGGCGAGAAGGATAAGCGCTGGCACGACTTCATCTCGAAGTATGTGATCTCGCCGCAGACGGTCACCGACCCTGCGACCGGGACCAAGTATTCAGCCAAGGAGCTGAACCCCAACGGCACGATGGGCTTCCCTGGCCACAACAATCACCAGATGGAATTCGGCAGCACGACCGACCCGGTCTGGATCGGCACGCTGCGCGACCGTGACAACGTGCTGTGGGGCTGTCCGACTTGGCGCGGCAGTTACAACCTGATTAATAACGCCGACGACTACCGCATTCCCGGTTACACGATGAATCGCTTCGCGCAGTCGCCTAATGACCTCGACGCCGCCGGGAATCTGATTCAAAACCGCGTCGCCTACATTTGTACAAACCCCAACGCGGGATCGACTTTCAACGGCGCCTATCTGAAGATGACCGCGTGGAAGAACCCGGGCGACCGGATCCTGATCTATGAGGGTGTTCACCCGGTAGGCTACTTCGCCGCTCTATATTTGAAGGCGTGGCCATACGCGCCGGAGAAGGCTGGCGGGCCTGCACTGCCGGCCGTGCCTGACAGCAGCAACTTCCCGGTCGACTACAACCGGCATGGCAAGAAGCGCGTTGGCAACACCTCAACGGACCCATCGCTCAACGTGCTCTATTGCGATGGCCACTGCGGCTTCGTCAGCGCGATCCAAGCGTATAAGGCGATGCGTATGAACTAACTGGCATCGTCTTGAGCGGGCACTGGCTCACGTCTCGAGATCCGGTATCATCGCCGAGCGATGAAGACGTCGAGGTCACAGCAATCACCCCGTGCCGCCATGATTTGCATCGTGGCGGCGTTGGCGTTGATGGGGGGCGGTCTGGCGGGCTGTTCCTCGAAGCTCGAGACCGGCTACAAACCGCGCATGCTCGGCAGTTCGCCGGAGGTGCGGCGGGGGTATTACGCGCAGCCGTTCACGCCTGAGGCGACCAAGGCGAAGCAGTACGAGCAAGATTTTGGTACGCCCGGCGGCTCACGCCCCAGGCCGGGCGACTGATTTTCGTGGAAAGCCCGCCGCCGCGCACCTAGGCTTTCAGTGGTGAAGGAATCGTTCGCCATCGATCCTGAGACGTTCGTCAGAGCCGCACAGCCGCTGCTCGAGCGGCAGGACGTGGCCGGGCTGATGAACCTGCTCAAAAGCCGCTGGTCCTGCGACCAGTTGCGAACCCTCCTGCACTCCGATCACCTCGATGCGAAAAAAGTCGGTCTCCTCGCCCTGGCGATGGTCGGCACCGCATGCAGCGTCGAAGACGTCGCCGTCGAGCTGAAACATCCGGACAAGATGGTCAACGAGATGGCCGAGCACGCGCTCTGGTCGATCTGGTTCCGCATCGGCACGCCGGGCGCGAACCACGAGCTGGCGCGCGGCGCGCAGGCGTTGGAGCGGAAAGATTTCCGTCACGCGATCACGCACTTCGACGCCGCGATCGAGCAGTCTCCGACGTTCGCCGAGGCGTACAACCAGCGCGCGATCGCGCGTTACCTGCTCGAGGAGTACGAGCCGTCGATCGCCGACTGCCGCCGCGCGATCGAGCTGATGCCGTGCCACTTCGGCGCGCTGGCGGGGATGGGGCATTGCTACGCGCACCTCGGCCAGCCGCGCGAGGCGGTTGATTGTTATGAGCAAGCGCTCCAGGCGAACCCGCACCTCGACTGCATCCGGCAGACGATCGAACAGTTGAAGAGTCACAGCTAGGCGCGATATTTTTCAGCGCGCGCGCGGAACTTGTTCCGGTACTCGTTCGATTTCCACCATGCGATCGTGTGATGCGAACTTGATGCGATTCGTTCGGCGCGTGCACCGCCGATTGATCGTGGTGCGCGCATTGGAGTACAGCGGCGCGTGCGCGGGGATCGCATCGATCTTCGCTTGCGCCTTCGCGCTCGCCGCACTGTGGCAGGGACGCGATGCGATGCCTCTGGTCCTTCCCACGCTCGCGATCGGCGCATCCGCGGGGCTTTTGCTGGGTTTCGCACGTCGACCCACCCGCTTCGAGGCAGTGATTGAAGCGGACCGGCAACTGAATTTGTCCGACCTCCTCGCAACCGCGTACGCGCAGCGCGACAGCGACGACCCATGGCATCTCATCGTCGTCGCGATCGCGGACCAGCGCTGCCGCGCGCTCGCGCCGTCGACGGTCGTCGTCCACCGTTACGGCGGCCGCGCCTGGGGTGGGATCGGCCTCGCCGCGGCGAGCGGGTTGACGCTTGCGCTGCTCTCC
>JAXDMN010000059.1:0-9325 GCA_034666045.1 Phycisphaerales bacterium
CCACGCCGGGATCACCACCGCGATCGACGCGGGCGCGGGCGCGATGCCGATGCGATTCGCCTGCTGCGGAATAGGTTCGACGCGCGGCTGCATGTGTCGACCATTCTATTCCGTCGCAATGAGTCCGAAGCGGCGGTGAATTTTCCGCTCGAGCACGCTGAAAATGAACCGATCCGCCGTGATTCCGATGATCACCATCACCACCATCGCGATGACGACCCACGCGACCTCGTTCAGCTCGCGGCCGATGTGCAGCACGAACCCGAGCCCGTGCCGATTGACGATCAGCACCAGCTCCGCGCCCATCAGCGATCGCCAGGCGAAAGAAAATCCCTGTCGCAGGCTGCTCGCCAGCGCCGGCAGGCTCGCGGGCAGCAGCACGTATCGATACATCCGCCACCCGCGCGTGCCGAGCATCGCGCCCGCGCGCTGGTATATCGGCGGGATCGCCCGCAGCCCGTCGCGCAGCGCGATCGCGATCGCGAAGAAGCTGCCCATCACGACGACGAAGAGCACCGAACGCTCGTTCAATCCGATCAGCAGCACGGCCAGCGGAACCCAGCAGACGCTGGGAAGGGTTTGCAATCCGAGAAAGAGCGGCCCGAGGAATTCATCGAGCGCTTTCCATCGCCACATCAACACGCCCAGGATCGCGCCGAGGAAAATGCTGATCGCGAAGCCGACGATGAGGCGCAGGAGACTGACGATCACACCGTCGACGAGCGGGCGACCACCGAAGGCGACGAGCGGCTGAAAGAGTTCGATGAGTGGACGGACGAGCGTGCTGGGCGCGGGGAAGACGTAATCGCGCCAGTGGAAGAGCCTATATGCCGCCTCCCAGCTCGCCAAAAGTAGCGCCCAGATGAGCAGGCGCTTGAGGCTTCCAATGATCAGCTCCCGCTTCCAGCGCATTGACACGATTGACCTCGTCCTCGATTTCTCTGCGCACCAGGTGGACCAGATCGCCGATCTCACGCGCGTCGACGTGCCGCGGGTGCGGCAGGTTGATGTCGACGATCCGCCGGATGCGCCCGGGGTGCGCGTGCAGCACGATAATTCGATCGGCCAGCCGAACCGCTTCGCCGACCGAGTGCGTGACGAAGAGTATGGTCTTGCGCGTTTCCACCCACAACTCCTGGAGCTGCTGGTGCAGCAGAGTGCGCGTCTGCGCATCGAGCGCGGCGAACGGCTCGTCCATCAGAAGCACGGACGGATCCATCACCAGCGCTCGCGCGATCGCCACGCGCTGCCGCATGCCGCCGGACAGCTCGTGGATCAGCTTTTCGCCGCTGCGCGTCAGGTGGACCATTCGCAGGGCGCTGGCGACGCGGTCGTCGCGCTCGGACTTCGACATTCCGGCCATTTTCAGGCCGAATTCGATGTTTTGCTCGGCCGACAGCCACGGAAAGAGCCCGTGGTCCTGAAAGACCATCGCGCGGTCCGGGCCCGGCTTGTTGACCGGCTTGCCGTCGAGCGTGACGGTTCCCCCGTCCGCTTTGATCATGCCGGCGACGACATTCAGCAGCGTGCTCTTGCCGCAACCGCTCGGCCCGACGACGACGACGAACTCGCCCGGCTCGCAGGTCAGGCTGATGTCGCGCAGCGCGTGCACCGAGCTGCCCGGGAAATTCTTGTCGATGCGCTCGATCACCAGCCGTCCGCGCGTGCCGTTGACGCGCGCGGGCGGCGGCGGCGCGGGCGCGCTGGCGACCGCCGTCTCAAGGTTTCGTTGTGGGCTGGTTGTCTGCACCGGTTCCCTTCACCTGCTGAAGCAACGTGGTGTCGATCAAGCCGTCGAGCTTCGCCGGCTCTTTCGCGAACCCGACATCATACGCCCACTGCGCCATCGTCTGAAACGTCTCGTCGAGGGGATCAACCGTGAACTGCACGTTCTTGAGCGATGCATCGAGCACGCCGGGCGGAAGCTTTTTCCCGCTGAGGTTGAAGAGCGCTTCGCCGAGCTGGCCGGCGTACGCCTGCGGATCCTGTTGCAGCCGATGCGTCCACGTCGCGTGCACGCCGAGCACTTTCTTCACGACGTCCGGATGCTTCTGCAAAAACTCCGGCGTGGTGACGACGACGGTGAGCACGAACTGCTTGCTCGGCCAGATCGCTTCGTTCTCTTTCGCGATCAGCGTCGCGCCATTTTCGATGATCAAGCGCGAGCCCCACGGCTCCGGCGCCCAGGCGGCGTCGATCTCGCCACGCGACATCATCGCCTGCTGCTCGGCGTTGGCGATCGCGATGACGTTGTTCGCGTCCTTCTGCCCGAGTTTTTTGGTGAGATACCAGCGGGCGGCGATGTCCTGCGTGTTGCCCGTTTGCGGCGTGCCGATTTTCTTGCCGGCAAGGTCACTGAGCGTCGTGATGCCGGAACCTTTTCGCGCGACGATCAGCACTCCATTCGCCGCCGCGCCCGCCACCACGCGGATGCCTTCGCCGCGACTCTTCTGGTGCGCGCTCAAGGTCGGGCCAGGGCCGACGTATCCAATGTCGATGTTGTTCGAGAACAGCGCCTCGATCAGCGACGGCCCGGCGTTGAAAACCTTCGTCGAAAACTTGGACGGCGCAACCGCATTGGCGAAATCGCCCGACGCGACGCCGAGCGCCGCCTGGGCGTGCGTCACGTTCCCAAAGTACCCCAGCCGCACCTCCGCCGGCGGGGGGGACGCCGGGCCACCGCCCGCGTCGCCTGACGATTCACTCCGATCGCAGCCGCACACACCTGCAACCAGCAGGGAGAGCGCGAAAAGGCCATTGCGATGGGGAAAGGGGGTCTTCATCGCCAGAAACGTAGCGGGCGGGATCGGTCTTGTCAAATCCTATAGGAAAAGTAGGAACCATGTTGACATCTTGCCGGAGGACGTTATCTTTCGTCGCTCATGACCCCGGTACACCGCCGCGCCCGCTCCACCATTGCCGTTACCGGCGACGCCTGTTGTCGCTGCTAACGCGCTCGTTCGACTAGCTTTCCCGCTCGTCCATCTCACGCTTCTCTGAAGGAGTTTCTCGTGCTTTCTTCTACAAAGATCATTCTTGTTGCCTCGGCTGTCTCGCTTGGTCTCCTCATCGCACCGGCGCCCGCTCGAGCGGCGGAACCGACCGTCGACGATTTGAAAAATCAGCTCGCTCAGCTCCAGTCGCGTCTCGATGCGCTGGAAAAAAATCAGACCGCCGCCAGCGCGGATGTCGCGCGAACTGTCCAGGAGATCGTCCGCGACGCGGAGAAGCGCAGCGTGCTGCTCCAAACCAGCGGCGACTTCACCGCCGGGCACGATGGCAAGGCTTTTATTCTTCGCAGCAGCGATGGCAACTTCGTCCTCCGCCCGGGCATCGAGTTTCAATTCCGCAACGTCACCAATTACCGGGACGAAAACCCCGACGATGGTGAATCCGATCTCCAGAACGGCTTCGAAGTCCGCCGCCTGCGCTTGCGCTTCGACGGCAATCTCTTCACGCCGAAGCTGACCTACTTGTTCCGCTGGGACACCAGTCGCACGAGCGGCGGACTTTCGCTGCTCGACTCGCAGGTGCAGTACCAGCTCAGCGAAAACTGGGCTATCAAGGTCGGGCAATACAAGGAGTCGGTCTTCCATGAGAAGGACGTGAGCTTCAAGGACCAGCTTGCAGTTGACCGCACGCTGGTGGATTCCTTGATCGGCGGAAACGTCACCGATCGCGTGCAGGGCATCGCGCTGATCTACGGCGGCAACGACAAGACGCCGATCCGCATCGAGACCGACTTCAACGACGGCGCGAACAGCAAGAACACCGACTTCCAGGACGGCCCGACCAATTTTGGCAGCGGCCTTCGCGCCGAATACAAGCTGGCCGGCAAATGGTTCGACTACAAGGATTTCACCGCGCGGCAGACCAAGCAGGACCTGCTGGTCTTCGGCGCCGGCGCGCAGTTCACCGAGTCCGGCGATACCGATTCAACTCTCGCCACGGTCGATGCGCAGTTCGAGACGCCGACCGGATGGAGCCTGTACGGCGCGCTGCACGGCCGATTCCTCGACGACGCCGGCGAGTCCTCGTTCGACTGGGGCGCGATCGCGCAGGCGGGCTACTCGATCAACCCGCGTTGGGAACCGTTCGTGCGCTACGACATCATCTCGCTCGACGACAACGCGAGCGGCGAGAGCGCCTACAACGAGTTCGCCATCGGAGTCACCCGCTACCTTGGCGAGAATGGAAGCGCGGGAAACAGAGCGAAGATCACGGTCGACGTCCTGTATTTGCCTGACGGCGCGCCGTCGAATCAGACCGGCATCGGCGTTCTCGCATCGGACGAGGCGGAGTTCGTGCTCCGCACGCAGCTTCAATTGATCCTTTGATTTGAATCGGGTGATTTGAATCGCGTGATTCGATCTGACACCACGGCAATCCTAAGATTGGGCATGGCCTACGCCCGCGTTCTCGATCGTGACGGAAAACTCGCCGCACCCGCCCTTGTGCCGGATGTGAAACGCACCGACGCCGAGTGGCAGCAGCGCCTGACGCCGGAACAGTTCCGCATCATGCGCGGCAAAGGGACCGAACGCGCGTTCTGCGGCGGGCTGCTCAGCAATAAAGAGCAGGGGATGTATCTCTGCGCCGGGTGCGATCTCCCGCAGTTCGAGAGCGGCTCGAAATTCGAATCGCGCACCGGCTGGCCGAGCTTTTTTCAGCCGGCGGCGACGGAGAACGTGCGGGAGATTGTCGACTCGTCCCACGGCATGGTGCGCACGGAGATCGTCTGCACGCGCTGCGAGTCGCATCTCGGCCACCTCTTTGACGACGGTCCCCGGCCGACCGGGCTGCGCTTCTGCCTCAACTCCGAGTCGCTCAAGTTCGTGCCGACAAACGAGCTGAAAAATCATGGCGAAGACGCGAAGCCCGCGGAAATCGCCGAAGCGGTCATCGCCGGCGGATGTTTCTGGTGCGTCGAAGCGGTCTTCCGCGAGCTCGACGGCGTCATCGACGTCATCAGCGGCTACGCCGGCGGCGATGCGGCGACGGCGAACTACGAAGCCGTGTGCAGCGGGCGGACGAAACACGCGGAGGCGGTGAAGATCGTCTACGACCCGCGAAAGATTTCGTATGAAAAACTTCTCGAAGTGCATTTCGCAACGCACGACCCGACCACCCTGGACCGCCAGGGCGGCGACACTGGGCCGCAGTATCGTTCGTCGATTTTCTATGCGAATGATCGGGAGAAGGAGCTCGCCGAAGCGTTTATCGCGGATCTGAGCGAGTCGAAAGCGTTCAAGCAGCCGATCGTCACGACGCTCGAGCCGCTGACGCAGTTTTTCCCCGCGGAGGCGTACCACCAGAATTTTGTGTGCCGAAATCCGATGCAGGGTTACGTGCGTGGTGTGGCGCTTCCGAAGGTCGACAAAGTGCGAGCAAAGTACGCAGACCTGCTTAAGGCTGAAAAATAGTTGTCATCCTGAGGTACTCCGAAGGATCTTGCACCGAGCGACGGATGACGTAGATCCTTCGGAGTACCTCAGGGTGACACTCTCTTTACAGTTCCGCGGTGACGAGACTAGCCAGATCCGACCGCTCGCTCTTCGCCAGCGTGATGTGTCCGACGATCGCTTTTCCCTTCAATCGCTCGACGAGATACGAAAGCCCATTACTGCTGCTATCCAGATACGGATTATCAATCTGCGTCGCATCGCCGGTCAGCACCAGCTTCGTCCCCTCGCCCACGCGCGACGCGATCGTTTTCACCTCGTGCGGCGTCAGGTTCTGCGCTTCATCCACGACCATGTATTGATTCGGAATGCTCCGCCCGCGGATGTAAGTGAGCGGTTCGAGGACGACCTGGCCCGCCTCCATGAGCTGGTGAATCCGCTGCTCGACCGATGACGGCGACGCGTGCGTTTTGTGGTCGCCGTCGCCCGCGCCGCTGAGACGGTTGGAGAGCAGATAGGCCATGTTGTCGAAGATCGGCTGCATCCACGCGGTGAGTTTTTCGTCCTTGCCGCCGGGCAGGTAGCCGATGTCGCGGCCGAGCGGCATGATCGGGCGGGCGCAGAGCAGCTTCTGGTACGCCTGCTCGTTGAGCACTTTGGTCATGCCCGCGGCGATGGCGAGCAGCGTCTTGCCGGTGCCGGCGCTGCCGATCAGGGAAACGAGCTTGACCGAATCATCCAGCAGCAGGTCGAGCGCCATCGTCTGCTGAAGGTTCCGCGGCATGATGCCGAAGACCGGCCCGCGCTTGGGGCGGACCGGGATGATCGCGCCGTCGCCGCGATAGCGCGCGATCGCGGTGTGATTCTCGTCCGTCTCGTCCTTCAGCAGCACATATTCGTTGGCCAGCAGTTCCTCGCCGCCCTCGAGGCGGTACTCTTTCTGGCGGAACAGTTCGTCAAAGACTTTTGACGGCACCGTCATCTCGCGATAGCCGGTGTAGAGTTTTTCGAAATCGACTTTTTGCGCTTCGAAATCTTCCGTCGTCAGCCCGAGCGCATCGCTCTTGATCCGCGCGTTGATATCCTTCGAGATGAAGACGACGCGATTGCCCTGATCGCTCAGCATCTTCGCGCAGCAGATGATGCGATTGTCCGGCGTGTTGGCCGTCAGGCCGGGGCACAGCTTCTGATCTTCCTCGAGCACGACGCGTAATCGCCCGCGGGTCTGCTCGATCGGCACGCCGTCGGAGAGGTTGCCGAGCTGCCGCAGGCGATCGAGATGGCGGATGACCGTGCGCGCGTTTCGACCGAGGTCGTCGGTGCCGGTTTTGAATTTGTCCAGCTCCTCGACGACGTCGAACGGGATGATTACCTCGTTGTCGCCGAACATGAACAGCGCGTTCGGATTGTGCAGCAGGACGTTAGTGTCGAGGACGAAGTGCTTGATGTGTCTATTATCCATCGGTTAGTTGATAGCTTATGTCGCTCTACCCACTGAAATTCAAGCCGCGCCTCGTCGAGAAAATCTGGGGCGGACGAAAGATCGAGACCGTGCTCGGCAAACCGCTGCCGCCCGGCAAGCAGATCGGCGAGAGCTGGGAGCTCTACGATTTCCCGCCCGGCGTGTGCGACAAGAGCGGCAACTGGGTCAGCGCCGAAGTCGCGAACGGCCCGCTCGCCGGGCGAACGCTGCACTCGCTGGTCGAAGAATTCGATCGCGATTTGCTCGGCGACGTGCAGGCGGTCGGGCCGCATCGGCAGTTTCCGATTCTCATTAAATTTCTCGACGCGCGGGAAGATTTGTCCGTTCAGGTTCACCCGGACGAGAGCTACGCCGCCACGCATGAAGGCGCGCACCTGAAGACTGAAGCGTGGTACGTCGTCGAAAATGATCCCGGCTCGCGCATTTACAAAGGCCTGCGGCGTGGCGTCACGCGCGAGTCGTTCAAGGACTCAATCGAGCAGGGCGAATGCGAGGGCCAGCTCGCCGCCATCCCGGTCAAGCCGGGCCAATGTTTCTTCCTGCCGAGCGGCACGGTGCACGCGCTCGGCGCCGGCATCCTCGTCGCCGAAGTGCAAACGCCGAGCGACACGACGTTTCGCGTCTACGATTTCAACCGCCTGGAGAATGGCAAGCCGCGCACGCTGCACGTCGAGCAGGCGCTCGAGTGCATCGACTTTTCCGGCGCCCCAGAACCCGCCCAATCGCGCACCCACGTCGCCGGCTTCTTCACTACCGTCACGCGCCTCTGCACCTCGCCGTATTTCAAAATCGAAAAGGTCCGCTTCACCGAAGGCGTCGAAGAACCCGTGCCCTACGATGAGCCGGTTGTCTGGATGATGCTCGAGGGCGAAGCGACCGTTCGCGTCGACGGCATCAAGGAGCCAACCCACTTCAAGCGCGGCGAAACCGTCCTCCTGCCGGCGAAGATGAAGAATCCGATCATCAAAACGCTCAGCGATTGCGTCTGGCTCGAGGTCACATTCCCGACTAAGCCGGAAGTCGCGTAACATCTCCGTCGTGAAAGAACGTATCCAAAAAGTGCTCGCCAACGCTGGCGTCGCGTCGCGCCGTGCGGTCGAAGAGATGATTCTGCAAGGCCGCGTCGCCGTGAACGGGCGGGTGATGAAGCAATTGCCGATCCTGATCGACCCGGCCAAGGACAAGGTCAGCGTCGACGATGAGCCGGTGAAGCTGCGCGGCGAAGGCGCCGAGCGGCGGATTTATCTGCTGATGAACAAGCCGAAGGGCGTCTACAGCACGAACGTCGCGCAGGGCGAGCAGACGCGCGCGATCGATCTGCTGCCGCCGGATTTTCGCGAGCGCGTTTATCCGGTGGGGCGGCTCGATGCGGAATCGCGCGGGCTGCTGCTGCTGACCAACGACGGCGAACTGACGAACCAACTCACGCATCCGCGCTATGGCGTCGCGAAAACGTACAAGGCGATCGTCGACGGCTTCGTCTCGCCGCGCGTCGTGCAGGAACTCGCATCCGGCATGTGGCTGGCGGACCCGAAGAGCGGCAAGGGATTCAAGACCAGCCGAAGTCGCGTGAAGGTCGTCAAGCGAACGCGCGACAAGAGCGTTTTGGAGATCACGATTCGCGAAGGCCGCAACCGCATGGTACGACGGATGCTCGCCAAAGCCGGCCACAAGGTCCGCGACCTGACGCGCGTACGAATGGGACCGCTGACGCTGCACGGTTTAAATCCCGGCGACGTGCGAACGCTGTCCGCCCGCGAGGTGAAGGAGCTGAAATCCCTCGCCGCACGGAAGCCCAAACGTGACGAGGACGAAGGCGCCGAATAGCGCCGATGGTCATTGCCGCCACGCCCGTTCGATTGGCCGCGTCTTCGTGCGGCGACGACTTCCAACTCGTCCGACCCCGGAAAAATGCGGCGGCCGGTCCGGGCCGACGCGATTTTTATTGCAGGCCGGGCCGAGAGTTGGGCCTGTGTTTTTCGGCTCGCCGCGAAAATTAACGACTTACAAACGTCGGCCGGAATAGTAGGAATTCCTGACGTTTTGACGCATTTTTCGATGCGGCGGACGCTCGCCCGCGCGTTTTCAACCGCCCATCCCGCCGCCGGCGGCGCTGTTAAACGCTCCGCCTAACCGTTTCACCTGCCTCGGCCCACCCGCCCCAGCACCGCCCGCCGAGCGAAAAGTGCTCGGCCGCGCGCGCTGTTGTCGCGCGACGGCGCGCACGCGCTATGTAGTACGTTAATTGTAAAAACAGCCAATCCGCTTCTAGAGGCGCCGCCGGCGTCGCGATCGACGCGCGACGTCGCCGCTCGATATCGATGCGCGGCATGAACGCGCCGCCTTGACGCCGCCGTGCACACAAAGCTTGTTATCCTGAGGTACGGGTTAAGGGACATAACGGGGTCACTCCCCTTTATGTCCTCCTTTCCCTTTATGT
>JAXDMN010000060.1:0-11960 GCA_034666045.1 Phycisphaerales bacterium
CGCCTCGGGTGCAAACTGCAATTCCTTGTGACCGATCTGGCCTTCGAGCTGGCCGATCTCTAATTGCGTCGTTTGCTGCTTTAACCAGCTCCCCGCGCCGGATCGCTTGCGCTCCGCGGAGTCGAGCAGGTCCAGCGACTTTGCGATCGCCAGCGATGCCATTTCCGCCGCGTTGACGATCGCCAGTCCCCATTCATCGCCGGCCGCGCCCGCCGCGCGGAACCCGCCCGTAAGGTTCGCCAGTTCCGTCGCCATCGCGCCGAACGCCGCGGAGATTGAATTGCGGATGTCGGGGAAATTCGTCCGCGTCCAGTCAAGCAGGCCCTCGAGCGCGGGCGTGAGCCCTTCGATCACCGGCTGCCCGATCGCATTCTTGATCCCCAACCACGCGATGTCGAATTCGCCAAGCATGTCGCCGAACGCATCCGCCGCATTCGCCGCCTGCGTCGTGACGGTCGCGCCGTAGCGTTCGTGCAAACGCATCTGCTCGCGCAGCGCCACCGATCCTTGTGACAGCGTCGCGATCATCTGCGTGCCGCCGCGGCCGAGAAGCTGCATTGCCGCTTCACCGCGCGCCCCCTTGTCCATCGCCGCCATCGCGTCGGCGACATTCATCATCACTTCTTCCAGCGGCCGCGCATTGCCTCTGGCGTCGGCGAACGCGACGCCCATTCGATCGAACGCGGCGACCGCTTCCTTACTCCCCTGCATTGCCTCCGTGACGTTCTTGCCGAGAAATTTATAGGACTCCGCGACGTCGCCGACGCCCGAGCCGGCCAGCCCCGCGGCAAGCCCCAGACCATGCAGTGACTCGACGCCGACGCCGACGTTGATCGCCATGTCGTGCAGATCGTCCGCCAGCTTGAACGAGTCGCGCGTCGCATCGACGATGAACGAGCCCACGCCCACGAACGCCGTCGTGATCACCGCCGCCGACGCGATCGCGGCGACGCCGATGCCCTTCATCACGCCGTCCATGTGCGCGCCCCAGCCGTGCCCCTCGCGCGAGGCCTCGCCGAAGGCCTGCTTCAGCGGGTCCAAGTCCATGCGGATCGTGCCGGAGATGGGAGGTAGCTGCAGCATTACGTCGCCTTCCCTTCGCGCGCGGCGAGTTGCTGTAGCGCGTGCATCGCGCGCTTCGACGCCGCGTGCAATTGCTCCGCTCCATTCATGAACGTCCGCGTCGCCGGCACGTAGGCATCGATCAGCAGCGTCGCGCGTTCATCGCCCGGCGGAAGCTGCTGCGCCGCGTCCGCCAGATTCTCCATCCGAACGGCGGCGCGCTCCAGCCAGGCGGCGAGGACGCCGGCGGATTCGATGATGCCTTCGTGTTTCGTGTTCGTCGTGCTCATCGTTCGCAAGGTCACCGCGCGGCCCGGTCGCAGACGATCGACCGGGCTCGCGTCGGTGAGCCCATTTACGCCGCCGGTTGGAAACGCGACCGGCCGGCAGAAAGGATTCGTTACGCCATCGCGGCGAGCGCCGACTCCGCCGCGTGGTTGACCGGCTGCGGCGGCAGGCCGAACAAGTCGGAGCGACGTTGCTCAATCGCCGCGGCGTCGCTTTCCGCCTGCGCGGCGCGGTCGCGTTGGCGGCTCATTTCGGAATCCGCTACCACCACGCGATGATGATTCTGCCGCAGCTCGGCGATGCGATGCTGCAATTCCTCGAAAGATTTATGAGTCGCCTTCGCCGCCGCCGCGACCCGTTCATCCAGCGATTCCCGCTGCGCGCCCAGCTCGCGGAGTTGTCGCCACTCCACGACGACGGCGTAATCGGCGCGCAGGTCGCCCATCGTTTTGCCGAGCGTCGCGAGGAGCTTCTTCATCTCCCCCGCATTAATGTCGCCGCCGTCGCTCAGCAGCAGCTCGCGATAGCGCCCTTGCGCGGCTTCTCGCGTTTTACTCTCGCCCGTTTCGATCGATTCAATGAGTGTTTGAAGCATCTTCAACGTTCCTTTCCGCCGTATGTGGCGATGACTGTTTTTTACTTCGATGCCGGATCGTGCAGCCGGCCGTCCTTCAATTCCTTCCCTTCGAGTCCCCCCGTCATCAGATCCACCGGCGACAACGGACGCGCCGCCGCTTTCGTCGCCGCCGTCGTCTCGCCCGCGATCCGCGACGGGCGCTGCGGCGAACGCTCGCCGCCAAGTCCGACCGTGAGTAGTTCGAGCGGCGTCATCTTGCTCATCTGCTCTTGGGTCAATTGGCTCATGCTCGCCTGCCTTCTCAAAAGACCTCTTTCCGCCGGTACCTTTAGCCAGCGTCACGCCAGGTCGGCGAACGTCGCCGGCTTGATGCGGCGTAGAAGCTCGGGGTTCTCGGTAATGAGCCGATTGAGCAGCTCGACGTCCTCTGTCGCCGCCGCGCTCTCTTTGTTGCGCGCGGCCAGCTCCTGCTCAAGCTCTTCCTGGCGAACCGCGCGTTGACGCGTCAGCATCTCCGTCTCTTCGCGAAATGCGGGAACGGCGTCCCGCGCTTCGCGCTCGCGAGTGATCACGCCCTTCGCGGCGGCGATTCGCTGGCGCACGGATTCAGCGGACGTGAGAAGTGACTCGTCGCGCTGCACGTCGGCCGGCGTTTTACCGAGCCGCCGCATCAGGTCGTGCAACTCGCTGACTTGCTGCTCGTTGGGAACTTTGTCCGTGAGCAGCTCGACGTATCGCTTCCAATCCGCGCGGCGTCGCTCCGCCTCTTCCGCGGCGACTTGTTGACCGATGCTCATTTTCGTGCGTCCTCTCTGCCGCGGGCTCGTGAGCCGGCGGCGGTTCGTTCGTTCATCCCGCCAGCGCCGTCGCGGCCCGAATCTCCGCCATGAGCGACCGCTGGAGCGTCGCCACGCGCGCCTTGACGCGCTTCGTCTGCCCGCGCGTCGCTTCCACCATCGCGCGGCCGCTGTATCCGGCGCGCAGCAGCGAAATGATTTCGTGATCGGTGCGATCTTCCCGGCTGAGCTTTGTCGTGGGCAGACTGCTCAGCCCCAACGCCGCCACTTGCGGCGGCACGTTGCGACCGCCGCGACGCGCGCCGAACATTCGCGCCGGCCGCGGCGTCTCGATCGGCTCGACGCCCAGGTGCGACGCCAGGTCCGCGCGGCGTCGCGCTTCCCACAAAACGCCGTTGAGGCGCAGTCGCGCCGTCGATTCCGCGATCCCCATTTCGCGCCCGATGTCGCTCGGCCCGCGGCCGGCGAGAAGCATTTTCAGAATCCGCCGGTCATCGCCGCGCAGATGCTTCAGCGCCAATTGAACCGTCTCGCGATCCATCATCCGCGCATCCGGCGCATCGTCGCGTGACGGCGCGCAGGTGAGCGCATCGGACGCGCGCTCCGGATCGGCGGCATCGCCGACAGCGGTAATCGTCGGGCGCAGATGGTCGATCTGAATCTGCGGGTTGGTGAACATCGGCGCGAGCTGCGCGGACAACTCGTCTCGCTCCGGCATGCGTCCATGATCCTGCACGAACAGCGAGCGGGCTCGCGCGACGACGTTCATTTTCTCGACGTGGCGGCGACTGAGCCCGAGCCGTTTCAGCACTTCGCGGCGGATGGTTTTGCGAATGACGCGCTTGGCTTCGAAGCGGAAATAAATCGGTTGATAGTCGGCGGCGCTGTCGATTCGGCGGAGCAGCCCGAGCGCGCCATCGTTGAGCAGGTCGATCACGTCGTCGCGGTAAAACTCCGGGCGACTTCGCTTCATCGCGCACGCCACGCGTGAGACGAGCGGCGCGTAGAAATCAAACAGCTCGTGGCGCGCGTCGGCGTCGCCGCCGTCGCTTTCGAGAAATCGCCGCCAGGTCTCGCCGATTTCCGGTGGGTCGACCTGCACGAGCCGGCGGCGGAAGATCGCCGGCCAGCGGAGGGCGCACTTCTCGGAAGCGGCGGCGCTGCGGCGTTTGAAATGAGTTGGCATCCGTGCCGTCTCCGCGCGATCGAAAAGAGAACGATCGCAACCGGGTTGCGGGCGGAGGGCCGAGTCGCATCGATCGGAAGTGAATCACAACGGGCCGGCGCGAGTGTGCCGCGGAGAGCGGCGGGCCGGCTTTGAACTGAAGACGGGCGCACTGTACGCGATCGGCGGCGCGCGGGTCAAGATCACGGATTAGGAAAATAAATTGTGCGCATCTGGAAACGTTTCCAGATGCGCACCGAAGTGGAACCAGTTCCACGTCGGAGATGCTGCATCAGCTCAGGCGAATTCACTCACCGCGCGCAGCGCCGCGTCGCGGAATTCGATCGGCGCGCAGATGCCGCGGAACGGTTCCGGCGAGCCGCCGGTGCCGACGATGACGACGGAGCCCGAATCGAGCTGTTTTTCAATCCAATTCTGCTCGACCTGCACGCTCTCGATTTTCTGGAGCAGCATTTCTTTCGTCGTCTGATGGAACCATCCGGACTTCGCGACGACGCGGCGCGAGGTGATGGTGAAGGATGAAAAGCGCAGCCGCAGGTTGGCTGGAATGAGAAATACTACGCCGATCGGCGCGAGCAGCACGGTGCAGATCAACAGCGCCGGAAGAAAATAAACGTAGAGCGGGTGCAGCGTCGTTTCAAAAAGGATGCGCTCCGGCAGCTCGGCCGCCTTCGCCGCGCCGATCGGCGTCGTCGGCGACGCGTACGCCAGCGGAATGTTAGCATCCGCCGCGGCAACGGCCGGCGGCGACAGCTTCACGTGACACCGCTCGCAAACGATCCGCTCATTCCACACGTGCGGCGTCTCCAGCTCGCCGATTCTTTCGCCGCAGTTGGCGCAGGTTTCGAGCTGCATGTCATCCGCCCCGCCTCGCGCGTTGACGTTTGCGTATTACCTCCGCCGCGCGATCGGCCGCGTCGGCAATCGCTCCATGCACTCGCAGCTCGATCTCAGTTGTGGACGGCATCAATGGTGCGTCGGGATCGAGAAGCTCCATGCGCTTCCGCTCGTCGATCAGGTCGAGGATTTGCGAGAGGCCGAGCGGCGGCGAAACGTTAAGCTGCGCCATCGCCTCGCGATGCTCAGTCATCCAGACAATGAGTTGATCGAAGCCGCCGCGTTTGCCGAGTTCGTAAAACTCGCGAACGGCGTTGGCGAAGCTCAGCTTATGCGGCGGCAGCTCCGCGCCCGGCAACTGCTCGTGGAGAAATTCGGCTGCGACGTGAATATTGTAGCGCGTCACCGTGCTCAGCACACCTGAAGACACAAGCTCTGCGAGCTTCAAATGCTTCGCGAGAGACGCCGAAATTTTTTCACCTGGCGTGAGCGCCCGCGCTTCAGCAAGCGCTTTCTCCCAATCGATCTTCTTCGATTCTTCGATCTGACGCATGACGTCGAGCGCGTCGAGCCGGTAACGTCGCGCGAGTTCACGAATCAACGGTCCGAAAGGGACGTCCGCCAGCGAATTCTCCAACGACTTTTGCCCTTTCGGTGGTGGCCAGCCCTGCCGATCATCGAGCAGCCAATCGAGCGGAACGTCGAGCGCTCGCGCTATCTTCAGCGCGATGTCCGCGCGCGGGATCGATTTCTTGGCGATGTAGCTGCTGAGGGCATTTGCAGGCAGCCCCGCTTCCTTGCTGGCCTTCGCTTTGTTGATCTCCGCGGCGCGGCGGCGGAGCTTGTCCTGAAAAGTCACGGGGCAAACATACTGCCCCCACTCCCACGGGGAAGGATTCATTCACTCCTTCCACAAGATGACTCCGAGCGGGTTGACAATCCTATCCATCTTCAGTTAAAACACTCCCATAGATAGGAAACGCGCCCCAGCAGGAGGCTTCGGTGACCTTCCACGAAAAACTGCGTCGGCTGATGGAGGATCGAAACCGTTCCGCAGTCGCGCGCCGCGTCGGCGTCAGCGTCACGACCTTCAACAACTACTGCACGCGCGACGTGCAACCGCTCGCGGAAAACGCGCTGCGGATTGCTCGCGCGCTCAACGTCTCCCTTGAGTGGCTGCTGGACGATGCGCGCGGCTGGCCTCCGGTGTGGACGAATCACGAGGCGCAACTGGCGGAGAGCGCCCCGGCTGCATGAACTTCAAACGGTGGCGCGCCGCGGCCAGGAGACGGCGGCACGGGCGCGGCCCCTCGCCGCATCGATCCGGTGAAAGGCGGATCACAACGACTGAAGACCATCGCCGGCAGCTTCACCCGCTGCCCGGCGATTTTTGTGCGCGGGGGAATGGTGTCACGCGGAGCGACTGACGGATCAGCCAGGGAAGGCAGGTGAAACGAGCTTTGAAGCGGGCTCACAAGTCGAGCGAGCAACAGCAGCCGCGGGGCGAGATCACGATGCTCCCGATCAGCAAAATTCGTCGCGACGGCGGCGCGCAGTCGCGCGAGTCGATCGATCGGCGCGTCGTCGCCAGCTACGCCGACGACATGGATCGCGGCGACGTGTTTCCTCCGCTCGACGTGTTTCACGACGGCGCGGCCTACTGGCTGAGCCGCGGTCATCATCGCATCGAAGCGGCCGAGCAGCTCGGCCGCGACTGCATCGGCTGCATCATCCATCCCGGCACAAAGCGCGACGCGATCCTTCACGCCGTCGGCGACAACGCGGCGCACGGATGCCGGCACACCGACGCCGACAAGCGCCGTTGCGTGCTGCTGCTGCTCGCCGATGGTCAATGGCGCAGGTGGAGCGATCGGAAAATAGGGGAGACGGCGCACGTCTCGCATCCGTTCGTCGCGAAGGTGCGCCGCGAAGCGGGCGACAGCGCCGCCAGTGCCGAGCGTCTCGTCACGCGCAACGGGACGACGTACCCGATGAGCATTGCACCGCGCGGGGCGGCGGCGGCGGCGGCAACCGGCATCGACTCGCCGCTGAAGTGGCACGGCGGCAAGCAACCGCTCGCGCGGCGCATCGTCGCGCTGATGCCGCCGCACACGACCTACGTTGAAGCGTACGCCGGCAGCCTCGCCGTTCTCTTCGCCAAGTCGCCGGAGGGCGTTTCGGAAATCGTGAACGACATCGACGGCGCGCTCGTCAATTTCTGGAACGTGCTGCGCGAGCCGAAAGCATTCGCGCGGTTGCTCCGCATGGCGCAGGCGACGCCGTTTTCTGAATCGACGTGGAAGGCCTGTGAAGATCATTTGAAAGCGGCCGATCCGGTCTGCCGCGCGTGGGCGTTCTTCGTGCGCTGCCGGCAGTCGCTCGCCGGCCGGATGAAGAGCTTCTCCCCACTGTCTTTCACGCGCACGCGGCGCGGGATGAACGAACAAGCCGCCGCCTGGCTGACTTCCGTTGACGGGCTCGCGCCGGCGCACGAGCGGCTGAAGCGCGTCGCGACGCTGAGCCGCGACGCGATCGACGTCATTCGCCAGCATGACGCCGCCGACACACTCTTTTATCTCGATCCGCCGTACGTGCCGCTGAGCCGCGCGACGCCCGACGTGTACGCGCACGAAATGACGATCGAGCAGCACGAGCAGCTCCTCGCGACGATCGCGAAGTGCAAGGGAAAAATCATCCTCTCCGGGTATCCGAACGATCTCTACGCCGGCACCTTGCGCGACGGATGGCAGCGCATCGACATCGACCGCGCCAACAGCGCCGCCGGCGGCGATAGCAAGCGGCGGATGACTGAGGCGCTCTGGCTCAACTTCCCGCTGCCGCCCGCGTCCGCGGCGGTGGCGCAGGCGGAAAGGAAATCCGCGTGAGCGACGCCGCGCCGACAACCTCGCTGATCGACGTCGCCGCGACGCTGCGCCTGCTTTCGTGCCCGGTGTGCGGCGTCACGTTCGCGATGCCGGCCGAACTGTATCTCCGGCGCGCCGCCGACGGCGGGCACATCATCTGCCCCAACGGCGACACGATTATCGTCGCGCCCGATGCGCCGGCAGAGCTGCACCTGCTCAACGCATTTCTCCTCGGCGAGCTGCAAGCGGCGCGGTTCGCGCTGGATCATGCGACGAAGAAAACGAACGTCGCCGCGCACGACGCCGCGGAAATCCGCCGCCGCGAAGTCCGCCGCCGCGCGAGCAACCTGGCCCTGCATTCGCAGCGCGACGGGCGCTATCGAATCTGCGACGTCTGCCAAGCCCGCATCTACTTCAACACGATCGACAACCATTACGAGAAGCAGCACGCCGACGAATTGCTGGCGATGCCGGCGGAGCAATTTGAATCATGACGCTGGCGCTCCACATCCCGACGCCGCCGCCCGCGCCCGACTTCGCCCGGCTCGTCGCGCTGCCGATCGCGGCGGCGCGGCTCGGCCGCCAGCGTGATCACGTCGCGCGGCTGTGTCGCGAAAAACTTCAGCCGCAAGGGCTCGCGTTTCGCGCGACGCCGCCGGAGGGCGGGCAGGAGCAATGGTTCATCCTGCGCGACTACGATCCGCGACTCATCGCCAACGATGCCGCCGCCGCGGCGTGGGTTGAGCCCGATCTCGCCGGCTTCACCCTCAAGCAACAGCAGCAAGCGCGAGCCCGCCGCGCGTGCGTCGAGTCGTTACGAGAGGCGCGGCGCACGTGGCCGGGCATGATGCGCGAATGGCTGCCGCGCCTGATCGAGCAGCTCCGCCAGCGCCACGGCGTGCGCGTCTCGCGATCGTCGCTGCACGAGTGGGAACAAAAGTACAACCGCCCGGCGGACCTGGCGAAGCTCATCGACGATCGCGGCGGCGACAACCGGGGGAAATCGACGCCCGCCGCGTGGCTGGCGTTCGCCGATCATTTTTTGCACGAGAACCGGCCGAGCGTTCGCCAGGTGTGGAAGATCATCGGCGACCTCGCGCGAGAAAACGGATGGACATGGTGCAGCTACAAATCGTGCGTCGCGCAAATCGACAATCGCATCGCGCCCGAAGTGCAGTTGAAGCATCGCGAGCCGGCGCGCTGGCGTAAGACGTGCCGGCCGTTCATCGCGCAAGACCCGGAGAGCTGGCGCGCAGGCGAATGCTGGATTGGCGATCACAAGCAGCTCGATCTCATTTGCCGCTTCAACGATTCGCTTCTCCGCCCCTGGCTGACAACGTGGATGGATTGGCGCACGCGCCGCGTCGTCGGCTGGGTTTTATCCGACACGCCGAACAGCACGACGATTCTCGGGGCGCTGCGCCACGGCCTGAAGGATGATCGCAATTTCGGCGGTCCGCGCGACGTCTGGATCGACAACGGAAAAGATTATGACGCATGGCTCTTTCACGGTCAGACGAAAACGCAACGGCGCGCGAAGCTCAGACCCGCCGTCGATGAATCGCACGCGTTCGGCATCTTCTCCGCGCTCCAGATAGAGCCGCACTTTTCGATTCCCTTCAACCCCAACGGCAAGAGCCGGCTGGAGCGTTGGTTTCGGACGCTGGCGGATTTTTGCAGGCTCTTCGACACCTACACCGGCGAGTCGATCGACGCGAAGCCTGAGCAGCTCCAGAAAATCCTCGCGCAGCCGCATCGGATTCCCTCGTTCGAGCAGGTATACGATCGCATCAGCGGCCACGTCGCCGGCTACAACGCGTGCGACGATCACGGCCGCCGCGATCTCCGCGACGACAACGGCGAGCTGCTCAGCCCCGACGAAGCGCTCGCGCGATGGTGCGACACGCGGCACGTCATGCGCGACGAGAAGGCGCTCGACCTATTGCTGATGCAGTGGCATCGCCCGGTGACGGTCGGGCGCAACGGCGTCGCGATCACCATCCGCGGCGTCGCGCTGCACTACGGGCAATACAACAGCGCTCTAACGCCCTTCAAAGCGCCGACGAAAGAGCGTCGCCGGCCGGTCCTCATCGCCTACGACCCGCACGACCTGCGAAGCGTGCGCGTGCATGATGAACAATTCCGCTACGTCTGCACGGCCGAGATGAACCAGCTCGGCGGCCGGCACGACGGCGACGCGCTGAGCATCGAACACGTCGCGCAGCTCAACAAGCAAAAGGCCACCTACGAAAAGTCGCTGAAGCATGTCGCGCATCACAGTCTCACGAGCTGCCTGACCAGCGAAGAGCAGCTCGCCGACGTGGCGGCGCGGCGCCCGCGCCCGCCCGCAAAGCGCGAGCAGCAACCGGCGGCGATGCGCATCCGGCAGACGCCGATGGACGGCCAGGCGGCGGCGATCGAACGCGACCAGCTCCGCACGGCCGTCGGCGCAGAGTCGCAATCGGCCCGGCCGGCCCGGCACGCGATGCCGTCGCCGTCCGAGCTGCTGAGCCGCATCGCGTCGCGGCAACCGCCAGCGTCGCGCCCACGTGCGGCCGAGCCGTTTGTGCATCCGTTGTCTCAACTCAGGGAGCGACAGCCATGAGCGAAGAGCATCCCGAGAGGGAAGAGCAGCAGCGGGCGGAAGAAAAACACGTCGCCGATCCGGCGACGCGTGAGGCGTTGGATCGCCTCAACGAATCGAACCGCGTCCTACTGGAGTCACGGATGACTGACAGCAGCAAGCCGCTCACCAAAGCGAAGATCGAAGAAATCCGCGCCCGCTTCAACGCGTACGTGACCGAGCGCGGCGTGCGGCTCACGACCGTCGCGAAGGAAACGGATTACTCGACGGCCGTCGTGTCGACGTGGGCGAGCGATCGCTACAAGGGGAACGTCGACAAGGTCAGCCGTGCGATCAACGATTGGCTCGATCGACACGAGAAGCGCATCGTCGCGCAGCGCCCGCGCGATTACGTGAAAACGTGGGTAGCTGAGGACATGCGTTCGATCGTCCACCTGGCGGACAAGCGCGGCATGATGGCCGCGATCGTCGTCCCGGCCGGCGCGGGCAAGACGTACGTCATGAAGGCGCTGGCCGACGAGCTGCGCGGCCTCTACGTCTACTGTCACGACCGAATGAGCCCGCGCGACCTGTTACGCACGATCGCGAGCGGCTTGGGCCGGCGCGGCAACTACGGCACCTCGGCCGAGATGCACGCGTGGATTGTCGATGCGATGCGGGGCACGCGCCGCGTCATCTTTCTCGATGAAGCTCACCGGCTGCGCAAGGCGCTCGGGTTCGTGCGGTCGCTGCACGATGAAGCGGGCGTGCCGATCATCATGGCGGGCACGGTCGAGATTCTCGAAGCGATCAACGACCGCACCGATGGGCGCGGGCAATTCTCCAGCCGCACCATCCGCTACAACGCGCTCGATCAGGCGCGGAACGCCGAAGACCCGGAGGGCAACGCCGCGGGGAAAGACCTGTTCACCATCGAAGAGATCAAGCGTTTTTTCGACATGAAGAAAATCAAGCTTGACCGCGACGCGCTGCGCTTCCTCTGGCTGCTGGCGTGTCTCCCAAACTTCGGATGCCTCCGCCTCATCGAACACGTGACAGAGACCGTGTTTGATTTCTTCCCCGATGTGGAAGTTGTCGAGCGCGAGCAGGTCGTGACGGCGCTGAAGATGCTCTATGGCGCGGATGCGGTTTACGTCGAGAGCCTGACCGAGCGGCACGTGGAGATTTCGCGCACGGCGAAGGTAGCCTAATGCGGTCACGCGCGCAGTTCGCGTTCGATGGGGAAATCTGCTGGGCGTGAACCCGCACAATCGCGGGCGATCGGAGTACGTCTAATGCCTTGGACAAATCCGCAAAAACAGATAGCGGTGCGAGCGTGCAAGGCTGCGCGCATCAGTGACGAGCAGCGCCGCGACATGATCCTTCGCCACTTTGAAAATGCGAAGCTGCCGGATGGCTCGATCAGCTCGACCGCGTCGAAGCTGAGCAACGAAGATTTCGAGCAGTTCATGTCGGTTGTCGAGGATTACGCCGGCGGCCAGGTGCTGCACTTCTCGCGCGGCTACTGGCGGCAGCACGCCGCAGACAGGTACCAGCGGATGCGCACGCGCATCGAATCGATCGCCGGCCAGCTTGAGGCGCACGGCGCGCTGCACGCCGACGGCGCGGGCTTGCGCGGCTGGATTGAAAAGCGGGTGACGCGCGGGCGTACGAATCGAATCACGGAACTGAGTTATCACGAACTGCTCGCGCTGATGCTCAGCCTCAGCGCCTACGCGCGATCGCGCGGCGTGCGCCTCGAGCTGCCGGCAGCGGTGACTACGAC
>JAXDMN010000061.1:0-15360 GCA_034666045.1 Phycisphaerales bacterium
CCCTTCGCCGCCGCGTACATAAGATCGCGCGTCACGTCGTACACCACGCCGAGCACGGGGAATCCCGCGTCGAGCAACCCGATGCAGACGCAGAAATTCCCCAGGCCCGCGATGAAATTGTTCGTGCCGTCAATCGGGTCGATGACCCAGTTCCGCCCGCGCGGGTTCTCGCATTCGAAGGTGATCGATTCGCCGGTCTCGCTCTCTTCGCCGACGATGCCGTCGGTCGGGAAGCGCTTGCGCAACCCTGCGACGATGAATCGCTGGCTGGCGCGATCCGCATCGGTGACCGCTTCGGCGCTCGCCGCCGCGTGCGTCTTCGTGAGCCGCTCGACCTTCCCGTAACGCTCGAGAATGATCTTCCCGGCGCCGCGCGCGAGCTCGATGGCGTATTGGAGGTCGTAATTCAGACTCATGACGAGCGCCGATCGTATGCGCAAACGCGCACGCAGCAAACCCATTTAGCCACGCCGCTTGCGACGTGCGCCTTTTCGAGCGCCAAGCGGACGCGCGTCGCAACCGACGCGGCTAAATGGGTGATCACGTTGACTTGGACGCGTTGCCATCGTCGCGCGCCCGTGCGTTGAACCAATCGGTCCCAAATTGCGCGCGCGCCCACAGCGCCAGCGACGCTTGTGCGACCGGGGTGAGCGCATCATCCCGCAGCGCGCGGTCGATCTCCTCGCGCGTCGCGCGCAGCGCGTATACCGAATGATGCTCCGTCCGATCGAGCATCGACTCGAGCTGCGCACGCGACTGAACCGCTGCGGCGCTGAATATGAGCTCCGGCTGACGCAAGCTGCGGTCTTCGACTAGCCCGACGCACGTGAGCCGTGGCACATCCGCCACGCCGAGCGACAACTCCTCGTGCAGCTCGCGGCTGATCTCGTTGAAGACGTCCATTGGATCGCGCGGCTCGAGCGCGCCGGCGAACGGGTGGACGCGATTCGGGTAATACGCGACCGAATCATTCCGCCGCCCGAGCAGCAGGTAGTCGTCCGACGTCTCCAGCGCGGTGCTGAGCCCGACCGGATTGGCGAGAACCTCCGGCCCATGCGCGTGGGCGAGATGCGCGTTGAACAGATTCGTGCCCAGGAACGCCCGGTAGCTCGTGCGCGACAGCGCCAGCTCGAGCCGCGCCGCGGACGCCGACCATTTTTCCAGCCGGCACATGGGCCCGTCGAAGAGTTTGTCGCCCAGGCGCTGCGTGGCCGCGGCCCACGCTTCGTCGATCGCGCGCTCGACCTCCGGCACGATCCGGCGCGAGCTCGGCGACCACGTGACGACCACCTGGTGCGGCGCCCACTCGCCGGCGGCGCGAAGGTCAAACATGTTTCTCGACCCACCACACGTTCGCCGGCTCGATGTGTACGCGAGTGGCGAGCTTGCCGAAGAACTCATCCACCGCCGGCTTCACGCCGGGCGACGCGGCGAGGTCGTAGCCTTGTCCGCCGATGATCCCGCCGCCACCGCGCAATTTCGGAAACCACAGCGTCAGGTCCTGCCACACGCCGTGGTACGAGCGATCGGCGTCGAGATGGACGAAGTCGAGCTCGACCGCGCCGAGGATTTGCGCCGCCTGCGCCGACGAGCCACGCACGTGGTTGTAGCGCTGGCCGAAGCGCGACAGCCGCCCCATCATGTACCAGAAAAGATTCTCCAACTGCTCGGCGGACAAGTTGAGCGCGCCCATCGCGGAACCGGCAGCGACCGCGGCGGGATCATACGGATCGACGCCGAGCAACTCGCCGGCGTTCGATTCATCTAAAATCGTTTCCGCCTGTCCGCCGAATGCGACGCCGATGGCCACGCCGGCGTCCAGGTTCTTCTCGCGGATCACCCGCGCGAACTGCGCATACGTCTCGCTTCGATCCGCTTCGTGATTGACGCGCAGCTCGTGGATGTTCATGCGTTCGCCGCCGCCGTGAGATTATCCGGGTCCGGCCGCGGCACGATCGACGCGGCCGGCATGGTGATGGTAAACGTGCTGCCCTTGCCTGCCTCGCTCTGGACCGCGATCGTTCCGCCCATCGCCTCGATGAGCCGCTTGGAAATCGACAGGCCCAGTCCCGATCCCTTGCTGCGCTGCGGGTCGGAAAGCTGCCAGAACTCGTCGAAAATGTGCGTTTGGTTCTCCGCGGTGACGCCGATGCCGGTGTCGATGACGTCGATGCGGACGTCGCCGTCGTCTTTCGTGGCGCGCCGCGTCAGCAGGCGGATCCCGCCGCGATCGGTGAACTTGATCGCGTTGCCGAGCAGGTTGCCGAGCACGCGTCCGAGCTTGATGCGATCGGCGCGGAGCCACAATCCTTCGTCCGCCGGCTCGACGTCGAGCATCAGCCCCTTCTGCTGCGCCAATGGCAGGACCTGCCGCGCCTCTTCTTCGAGCAATCGCGCCAGCGGGAACTCGGTCTCGTGCAGCTCGAGCTTGTCGGTGTCGAAGCGCGTGACGTCGAGCACGTTGCTCACCAGCGTCACGAGCGACGTCGCGCTCTGCCGCAGCTCGTCGGCCAACTGCGGGATCTCCGCCGCCATCGACGGGCTGTCCGCCGTGCGCCGCAGCAGCTCGGCCAGCAGTGAAATTGCGTTGGCCGGCGTGCGAATGTCGTGGCTGGCGGCGGCGAGGAAGCGCGTCTTGCGCACGTTCGCCTCTTCCGCCTCGCGGCGGCGCGTCTCGAGCTCGCGCTGGAGTTGTTTGAGCTGCGTGATGTCGACGAACGAGCTGACGCCGCCGCTGATCTTGCCGTTCGTGTCGTGGAACGGCGCCGCGCTGCTCAAACAGTTCAGCCGCCGCCCGGATGCCAGCAGGATCTCGACCTCGCGCGGAAAGATGCGTTCGCCGCGGCAGGCGCGGGCGATCGGATAGCGCTCGCGCGGCAACTGCTTGCCGTCCTCGTACAGCAGCCAGTGCGCGCGCTCGAAATCGGCGGCGATGTTGGTGTTCGGCGGCACGCCGATCAACATCGCGCCGGCGGAGTTCATGCGAATGTCCGTCATGTCCGCGTTCGCGACCGCCAGCCCGACCGGCACGCTCTCGAGGATGGTCGCAAGCCGGCGGTTGCTGTCCTCGATCTCGCGGAAAAGCTGCGTGTTCTCCAGGCTGACCGACGTCTGCGCCGCCAGCGATTCCGCCAGCGCGAGCTGATCCTCGCTCCAGCTCCGCCGCTCATGGCTGTACACCTCGAGCGTGCCGATCGGCTTGCCCTTGACGATGAGCGGCGTGGCCAGGACGGCGACGATGGGCTCCCCCACCGCCGGCTGCGGCACGCGCAGCTCCGGGCGCAGCGAGACGTCTTCGAGATAGCCCGTGCGGTTCTGTTCGAGCACGAGCGCGGAGAACGATTCTGCGCTGGGCATGAAATCGCTCGCGATGCCGCCCGCGCCGAAGCCGTAGTGACAGCGGACGCGCATTCCGCTCGGCTCCGCCAGCAGGATCGCCGCCGCCGCGCCGGGGCCGTTCACCAATTGCCCGAGCGTCTCGCAGATGCGGTCGAGCGCTTCGTCCTCCTTCATCCCCACGTGCAGCGAGCGCGAGAGGTCGAGCAACGCCTCGAGCATCCGCTCGCGCTGCGCAAGCTCGTCGTTGGCGACGCGAAGCTCCTCGCTCTGCCGCTCGAGCTCTTCCGTCTGGCTTTGCAGCTCTTCGTTCTGCCGGGTGATCTCTTCTTCGCGCGCGGCCAGCTCGGTGTTCTGCTCTTCGAGCGCGTGCGCCGCGCGGGCGGCGGCGGTGTCGCTGCGCATCCACGCGTCGAGGATCACCGTCACCAGCACCAACGTGATGCCGGTGAAGATGCGGTTGGCGACCAACGGCCCGTGCGTCTCGGGATTGCTCAGCTTCCACTCGTACGCCATCACGCCGAACGTCGTCACCAGCAGCGCCGCGCACATCGCCCATAAAAATCGCCGGTTCCGCGCCGCCGCGCACACCAGCAGCGCCACCGTCTTGAAGATCGCCAGGTTCAGGTACGGACCGGTGGCGATGTCGATGACGACGAGCGTGCCGGCGAACCCGACGCTGATGAGCAGCGCGGGCAGCCGCCCGATGCCGGTTTTGACGATCGCGTCGTGCATGCGCTTAAGCCCTGTCCCTCCGGTAAATGCACGGCGCCACCATCCCCAGCCGGCTGGCGCCGATCGGGCGCTCCGCCTTGCCGAGCACGAGAAATCCGCCGGGACGCAGCGCATCTTCCAGCGCGCTCCAGAGCCGTGCCGCGACATTCGGACGGAAATACATGGTGAGGTTGCGGCAGAGGATCAGGTCCCACGTGCCCGGCTCGCGCAGGCGCGTCAGGTCGCCGTGCCGCCACTGCACCGCGCCGCGCAGCTCCGCGCGCACGCGCACGAACGACGGCCCGCCCGGCTCGAAATATTTCGCCTGCCACGAGACCGGCACGTCGCGCAGCACGCGCTGCTGATATCGCCCGGCCCGCGCGCGGGCGATTGCCTCGGTGCGGCAGTCGGTGCCGAGCAGGTAGCTGCCGCCGAGCAGGTCCATCTCCGCCAGCAGCATCGCCAGTGAATAGGTTTCCTCGCCGTCGGAGCATCCCGCGCTCCAGACGCGCGCCGGCCCGCCGATGCGCGGCAGCGCGGGCAGGACGGTGTAGGTCAGATGATCGAACACGGTCGCGTCGCGGAAAAAGCCGGTGACGCCGATGACCATCGCGTTGAGCGCGAACGCGATCGCCGCCCGGTCCTGCTGAAGGATCAGGCGCGCTTCGGCGATCGAGCCGGCGCGAACCGCGCGCAGACACGCCGGGATCCGCCGACGCAGCGTCTCATCGCGATACGCGCGCGCATCCAGCCCGCCCTGCTCGAATAGCCAGGTGATGAAGCGCCGCTCTTCGCCGCTGAGATGCGGCGGACGATCGCCGGGACGCGGCGTATCGATGTCGAGCGACGGCGACGGCGGCGGCGCGAGATTGACCGCCGGCCGGCGGGTGCTGCCGCGGAACACGACGTGCCGATATCGCGCCGTGCGCGCGGCCTGTCGGTATTGCTGGTGCGTCAATTCCTGGATCAATCCACCCTCGCGCTCAGGCGCCTCCATTTGAAGGCGAGGCATCTTACACGCAGTCAGACGTCTGTGAAATATAATGCTTATCGGCGAGCGGCGCGCTGCGTTATCACGTCCCGTGCAACAAACGTGAGCGCAATTACACGTCGAAATACTTCGCCTGCGGGTGGTGCGCGATGATCGCGTCAGTGCTCTGCTCCGGCACGAGCATGTAATTCTCGCTCAACTCGACGCCGATCTCCTGCGGCCGCAGCAGCTCGGCGATCAGCGCGCGGTCTTCGAGGTTCGGACACGCCGGATAACCGAACGAGTAGCGGCTGCCGCGATACCCCTGCTGGAAAATCTCCCGCGCCGTCGGTGCATCTTCCGATCCGAAGCCCAGCTCCTGCCGCATGCGCTTGTGCCACAGTTCCGCCAGCGCCTCGGCCGATTCGACGCCGAAGCCGTGCAGGTAGAGATAATCCTGGTACTTGTCCTGCTTGCGAAGCTGCTCCGCCAGCTCGGTCGCGCGATCGCCGACAGTGACAAGCTGCACACCCAGCACGTCCATCTCGCCCGACGACTTCGGCCGGAAGAAATCCGAAATGCACAGCCGCCGCCGACCTTCCTGTCGCGGGAACTTGAAGCGCAGCCATTCCTTGCCGCGATCTTCCGGCCGGTAGACGATCAGGTCGTCCCCTTCCGATTGCACCGGGAAATATCCGTAGACGATCTTCGGTTCGATAAAACCTTCCGCCAGCGCGCGCTTCTGAAGTGCCTCGAACACCGGCCGCGCTTTTTCCTCGGTGAGCTTCTCAAATTCTTCCGGCGACAGCTTGCCCTGGCGAAAACCCCACTGCCCGCGAAAGAGCGCGTTCTCATTGATGTACGGAAACACGTGCCGCGGCGAAAGATCGACAACAACGCGCCGGCCCCAGAAGGGCGGGGTGGGGATCGGATTGTTCTGCGCGACTTTGTGATCGCCCGCCGCGTCGAGCGACTTCGGCTTCACCGCCGTCTCGCGCAGATGCTTTCGTTTCGCCGTGCGCTCGCGCTGCTGCGTCACGACCGCCTGCGTCTTGCCGCCGGCGATCGCATCCATCATGTGCAGGCCCTCGAACGCATCCTTGCAGTAGAGCAGCGGGCCTTTGTAGACGCTCGCGAGGTCGTCTTCCGCATAATCGCGCGTCAGCGCCGCGCCGCCGAGCAGCACCGGCACGCTCACCTGGTGCGCGTTCATTTCCTCGAGGTTTTCCTTCATCACCGCGACCGATTTCACGAGCAGCCCGCTCATGCCGACGGCGTCCGCCTTGTAGCGCGCGGCCGCAGCTAAAATGTCGTTGATCGGCTGCTTGATGCCGAGGTTGTAAACGGTGTAGCCGTTGTTAGTCAGGATGATGTCGACGAGATTTTTCCCGATGTCATGCACATCGCCGCGCACGGTGGCGAGGACGATTTTTCCCTTCGACTGCCCCTCGACCTTCTCCATGTGCGGCTCGAGATGCGCAACCGCCTGCTTCATCGTCTCCGCCGATTGCAGCACGAACGGGAGCTGCATCTGCCCCGAGCCGAACAGCTCACCGACGACTTTCATGCCGTCGAGGAGGAGGTTGTTGATGATGTCGAGGGCGCTGTAGCTCTTGAGCGCGGCGTCGAGATGATCTGTGAGGTGGCGCTTTTCCCCGTCGATGATGTGGCGCTTGAGTTTTTCTTCAATTGGCAAATCGTCATACGCGCCCTTGGAATAAATAGCTCCCGTCCCTGTTTTTTCGTCGCTGTCGGGGAAGAGTCCGATGAAGTGTGTCAGCGGATCGAAATTGTCGCGACGCCGATCGTAAATCAGATCGAGCGCGGCGTTCCACTGCTCGTCGGGAATGCGGTTCTTCGGAAGGATTTTCGACGCGTGAACGATCGCGCCGGTCAGCCCCGCTTCGCGCAGCTCGTGCAGGAACGCGCTGTTCAGCACCACGCGCGCCGCGGGTTTCAAACCGAAGCTGACGTTCGATAATCCGACCACCGTGTGGCACTTCGGCAGCTCCTGCGAGATCCGCCGGGTGCCTTCGATCGTCGCCAGCGCGTTGCGGCGGTCTTCCTCGATGCCGGTGCTGATCGGCAGCACGAGCGGATCAAACAAAATGTCCTCGTCGCGCAGGCCGAAGCGATCGACCGCGAGATCGCGGATGCGGCGGGCGATGGAGATCTTCCGCTCCGCCGTGCGGGCCATCGCGTTGATCTTGTCCTCGTCGATCGTGCCGGCGACCACGCCCGCGCCGTATTTTTTCGCCAGCGCGCAGATCTGCCCGAGTTTTTCCTCGCCGTCCTCGAGGTTCATCGAGTTGAGGACGCACCGCCCGGGCGCGAGTTTTAATCCCGCTTCCATCACCGCCGGGTTCGTGCTGTCGAGCATGAGCGGGACGTTCACGCTGTTCACGTAGCGCTTCACGACCTCGTGCATGTCGCGCACGCCGTCGCGACCGACGAAATCGACGCAGACGTCCAGCATGTGGCTGCCGTCGCGCACCTCGTCGCGCGCCATCGACACGAGCCCATCCCAATTCTCTTCCTGCAAGAGTCGCTTGAACTGCCGCGAGCCGTTCGTGTTCGTCCGTTCCGCGACAATGAGATAGGAAAGGTCCTGACGAATATCTTCGGCGCTGACAAGGCTCGAGATCTGCGGTTTCGTTACGATCGTTCGCTGTTTCGGACGCAGATCGCGCACCGCGTCGACGAGCAGCTTCAGGTGCTCGGGTAATGTCCCGCAGCAACCCCCGATGATGTTGACACCGAATTCGTCGACGAAGCGCAGCATCCCCTTGGTGAAATCGTGCGGCTTCATCGGGAAGTGGCTGCACCCGTCCACCATGATCGGCAGCCCGGCGTTCGGCAGCGCGCTGACGAAGCGCGGCCAGTTCTCCGCGATGTAGCGCGCGCTCTCCGCCAGCTCGAACGGGCCGAGCGCGCAGTTGAGACCGAGACACTGAACTTCATCGTACGGCGTGAACGTTGCGACCAGCGCGCTCGGATCCGACCCGGTCAACATCTGCTGCCCGTTGTTCGTATCGAACGACGCCTGCACCATGATCGGCACGCGCCGCCCCCCCTGCCCCGCCTCCGCCATCGCGCTGTTGGCAGCGGCGATGCAGCATTTGACCGCGAGCATGTCCTGCTGCGTTTCGATCAGCAGCACATCCACGCCGCCGGCGAGCAGACCGCGGACCTGCTCGCGGTAGCTGTCGAACATGATCTCCCACGTCGTCTGCCCGAGCGTGAGCAGCTTCGTGCCGGGTCCGATCGAGCCGATGACGTACTTTGGATTGTCCGGCGTCTCGAATTTGTCGCACGCCCGCCGCGCGATCTGCGCCGCCGCCACGTTGTTCTCGAACGTGCGCGCGACCATGTCCGATTCCGCCAGCACGATCTTGTTCGCGCCGAACGTATTCGTCTCGACCGCGTCGCAGCCGACGGCCAGAAATGATTCGTGGATTTCCTGGATGACTTCCGGGCGGGAAAAATTCAGCACTTCGGAGATGTTCTCGTGCCCGAGCCAGTCGCGCTGCAAATCGAGCGTTTTCGTTTGCAGCGTCGACCCCATCGCCCCGTCCAGGACGACGACGCGCTCTTTCGCCAGCTCAAAAAACGGCTTACGCACGATCGGGCAGTCCTTTCATCCCTTCATCCGGATACATTGTTGGATGCGGGCCTGTCGCAGTCAAGTATCCAAGCTTTACCCCGGACGTTATCGGGCGTATCCTCTGGCACTTACACCGTTGGGGAGTAGCCCCCCGCTGATGCGGGCGCTCCCGGTCGTCAACACGGAGGGATCCCACCCGCGGGCCCCTCCCGGCCGGAAGCGTGCGAACGAAGCACTGGGCGAGACCATCGCATCCCGGCGTCTACACGCCGCGCGACTTGGTCTCGCCATTTTCTTTTGGCTCGGACGCAAGACCACGACGCGCGATGTGCTGACGCCGCTTTGAAAGCTACTCATGATCTGGATCTGGATCGGTTTCGTCCTGCTCATCCTGTCGCTCCTCGCCCTCGACCTGGGCGTCCTCAATCGCAAAGCGCACGTCATCGGCGTCAAGGAGGCGATCGGCTGGTCCGCCTTCTGGATCTCGCTCGGGCTGCTCTTTTCCGTCTTCGTTTACTTCGGCTACCAACAGCATTGGCTCGGCCTCGGCCGGGCGGCGGACGGGACGATCGCCATCGACCCCGTCGACAAGGTCAAACTCGAAGGGCACACCGCCACGGTCAAATACCTGACCGGCTACGTCATCGAAAAGTCGCTCAGCGTCGACAACATCTTCGTCATCGCGCTGATCTTCGCCTACTTCCGCGTGCCGGCCATGTACCAGCATCGCGTGCTCTTCTGGGGCATCATGGGCGCCCTGCTCATGCGCGGCGCGATGATCGGCATCGGCTCCGTCCTGATCGCGCGCTTCCACTGGATCCTCTACCTGTTCGGCCTTTTTCTGATCGGCACCGGCATCCGCATGCTGTTCATGGGCGGCGACGACGACGAGAGCCCGAAGGAAAATCCGGTCGTCAAACTCGCGCGCCGTTTGTTCCCGATCACGCAATGGTATCACGGCGAGCATTTCGTCGTCCGCGCGGGCTCGCAGGGATCGCACGAACCGCCCACGCCCGGAACTGAATCATTGACCGACGAGGCCGTCACCGCCGCGCGGCAGGGCGCGATCATGCTCACGCCGCTCGCGCTCGCGCTGGTCATGGTCGAAACCACCGACTTGATCTTCGCCGTCGACTCGATCCCCGCCATCTTCGCCATCACCGGCGACCCGTTCATCGTCTTCACCAGCAACGTCTTCGCGATCCTCGGGCTGCGCTCGCTCTACTTCGCGCTGGCCGGAATGATGGACAAGTTCCGCTACCTCAAGGTTTCGCTGGCGATCATCCTGGCGCTGGTCGGCGTGAAGATGCTGATCGCGGAGTGGCTCAAGTCGCTCATCGGCGACAGCTTCAACTTCTGGCTGCTCGGCGTGATCGGCTTCATCCTCGGCGCGGGCGTGGTCGCCTCCGCGCTGGCGAATCGCCGCGACGCGCGCAACGCGGCCGCCGCGGGCGCAGCGCCGGCAGATCCCGCGAAGTAGTCCCGTCGCTTGCCGCGCCGACAGAGCATCCTTACGATCAACCCTCTTACCTCGAAAACGAAGGGTTTCCTGCGATGGCGTACAAAATTCTGGTGGCCGACAAGCTGGCCGACGAAGGGTTGAACTTTCTCAAGACCTCCGGCATCGCCTTCGACGCGAAGGTCGGGCTCAAGGAAGAAGAGCTCGCCGCCGAGGTCGGAAAATACGATGCGCTCATCGTCCGATCCGGCGCGAAAGTCACCGCCAAAGTCCTCGCCAATCCCGGCCAGCTCAAGGCGATCGCCCGCGCCGGCGTCGGCGTCGACAACATCGACCTCGAAGCCGCTACCGCGAACGGAATCCTCGTCCTCAACACCGCCGAAGCTTCCACGCTCTCCACCGCCGAGCATGCGCTCGCGCTGATGATGAGCCTCGCGCGCAAAATCCCCGCCGCACACGCGCACCTGAAATCCGGCTCGCTCGATTGGAAAAAACGCAGCATCTACCAGGGCACCCAGCTCGCCGGCAAAACGCTCGGCGTCGTCGGGATGGGCCGCATCGGGCGAACCGTCGCCAGCCGCGCCGTCGCGATGGAAATGACCGTCCTCGGCTTCGATCCCTACTTCACCTCCCCGACCGCGCTCGACGGCAAGGTGCGCATGGTCCGCGATTTCGACGAGTTCTTAGCGCAGCTCGACGTCATCACCTTCCACGTCCCGGGCGGCGAACAGACCCGTCACCTGCTCAACCGCGACCGCCTCTTCGGCGGCAAGATCAAGCCCAACCTGCTCGTCGTCAACGATGCGCGCGGCGAAGTGCTCGACGAATTCGCGCTCGCCGACGCTTTGAAGGAGAAAAAAATCGCCGGCGCCGCCATCGACGTCTACCAGACCGAGCCGCCCGCGAAAGACCATCCGCTCTTCGGCGTCGAGAACGCCGTGCTGACGCCGCACCTCGGCGCCAGCACCGACGAAGCGCAGACCGCTGTCTCCGTCGACGCCGCCAAGGCGATCGTCGCGTACCTCAACAGCGGCGAGATCCGCGGCGCCGTCAATGCCGGCGGCATCAAGCTCGATCTCCCCCCGGACGAAGCGCCGTTCCTCCAGCTCGCCTCGCGCATCGGCGCACTCCTCGCCGGCGTCACCGAGGGCGGTTACAAAACGATCACCCTCCGCGCCAGCGGCCCGCGCGCGCAAAAGCACATGCAGACGCTGCTCCGCCTCGCGACCGTCGAGCTGCTCAAGCCGCACCTCGCGACGCCGGTCAACGTCATCAACGTCGAACACCTCGCCCGCCAGCGCGGCATCGAGCTGGTCCAGATCGCCGAGCCCAATCCGCCCGCGGGATTGGTCGGCGACATCGTCGGCATCCGCATCGACGGCGCCGAAGCCGCCGACGGCGGCGAATCCCATCGCATCCTCGGCACCGTCTACGCCGACGGCCTCCCGCGCGTCCTGCGCATCGACGGCTTCGCGATGGACATGATCCCGGAGGGCCACATGGTCCTCATCGTCAACAAGGACCAACCCGGCGTCATCGGCACCGTCGGCACCAGCTTCGGCGACGCGGGAGTCAACATCGCGGACATGGTGATCAGCCGCGAGTTCGACAAGACCGGCGCGGCGCATGCGCTGATGGTGCTGAAGACAGATTCTCCGGCGCCGGACGCGCTGGTGAATCGTCTTCGCGCGCGCCCGGGGATCGTGCGCGTGAAAACTTTGGCGCTGGCGCCGCGGACGACGGTATAGTTCATTGCGATTTTCCCGCGCGGACTTCGTCCCGATACGACTACGGGTGGGACTTCGTCCCGACCGCTACGCGCGGATGTCAGCGAAACGTGCAGATTCGCGAAACGCGCGAATGTCAGCGCATCTTTGCGAAGGGAGGAGTCGTGTCAGATCGAGTCCTCGCGTACCACTTGATCATCACCGCGTACGGGTTCTGGATACCGAACGACCCGCGCGGATCGTGGTCGGATTTCGTCCGCGCGTGGGAACTGTTTCACGCGGGTGGGAAAGCGACCAAAATTGAGGACCACCGCTCCGTCGCGCACGACCCACACGACCGCGCCAAGCGACTCGAGACGAAGAAGCACATGGTGCGGAAAGCGGTGCGCTTCACCGGACTGCAAGCACGCGCGATCGCAAACGGTTTCGCAGATTACGTGTGTCGTTCCGGCTGCGTGGTCCACGCGTGTGCGATCATGCCAGACCACGTGCACTTCGTTGTCGAGCGATTCCGCTATCCCATCGAGCGCGTGGCGCGACAATTGAAAGCTGCTGCAACCACATCGTTGTTCGACGGGAACTTGCATCCGTTCCAGAACGAGCAGTACGCAGACCGTCGCGCCCCCTCTCCCTGGGCGCGCGGGGAATGGTCCGTCTTCCTCGGAACCGATCGCGACACCCTCCGCGCGATCAAATACACCAACGACAATCCGACGCGCGACGGGATGAAGGCGCAACACTGGAAGTTCTGCACCCCTTTCCGCGCGTAGCGGTCGGGACGAAGTCCCACCCGTATCCGTATGGTCGGGACGAAGTCCCACCCGTTTTTATAGGTCGCGACCCGCATCTTTTGTCCGCGGCGCATCCCACCGGTATCCTTCTCTCCGCGAACACACTTCCGCACCTCATTCATGAAACGAACGACGTCCACACGAATCTCCCCCCGACCATCCCGCGCCATCGCGACGCTCCTGGGCGCTTCGTTCGTCATCCCGCTCGGGATCATCCTCGTGCTCCTCGCTGCTGACGTCCGACTCGGTCAGGGTTACTTCGCGTACCGCTACTCCCCCGTCCGCGGTCTCCGCACGACGCGCGCCGCGCCCGCGGTTCTGATCGGCGCTGCCGCCGCCGGCGCGGTGATGCTGCTCAGTCGGCGCGATCGAAGACATCGCGCCGCGGGATACGCGCTCCTGATCGCGTCCCTCGCCGGAGCGGGAATCTGGATCTGGTTCGCGCCGCCCGCGTACCTCAACCAGCAGCTGTTCAACATGACCAGCCCGTCGAGCGACGGCGCATTCGCGCTCGAAGCGCGCGACATCAAGTCACTTCCCGCGTACCTGCGCGACGACTTCCCGCGGCGGTTGAAACTCACGCCCCAGCAGTTGGGCGGCACGCGCGTGCTCTCCAATCCGCCGCTGACGACGGTCCTCGCTTACGCCGTCCGCGGCGACACGTATTCCGGGACCGATCGTCCGCCGACGCCGCTCGAACGCTGGCTGATCGACGAGCACGACGTCGCGCCCGAGCAGGCGCGGCAGATCGCCTACTCGCTGCGACTCAGCATTCTCCTGTGCATTCTCTGGACGCTCAGCGGCGTCGCCGCCTTCCTGCTCGGGCGCGTGTTTTTATCGCCCGCCGGCGCGGCCGTTTTCGCGATCATCGTCACGTTCAACCCGTGCACGCTGCACTTCGTCCCGGGGAAAGACCCGGGACAACTGCTGACGATCAACCTGATGCTCTGGGCATGGTTCGCCGCGTGGCGGCGGCGCTCGCCGCTCGTCGCCGCGCTGGGCGGCGCGATCCTCGTCATCGGCGCGACCGCCGGGCTGATTCATCTCTGGATCGCTTTGATCGCGGTCGCCGCCACCGCGTGGCAAGCGTGGCGGACGCGCACCATCACGATGCTGCTGGTGAACGCCTTCGCCGCCGGCGTCGGCGCGCTGGCGGTCATCAGCGCCGCCTACTTCGTGCTCGACTGGAACATCCCCGCGATGCTATTGGCCGTGTCGAATCGCTGGGGCGAAATTCAAAAGACCTTCGACATGAGCCGCGCCAAATGGTTCATGATTGGCCTGCCGATTTTCCTGCTCTTCCTGGCGCCGGGCATCTGGACGCTCGCGGGCCTGAGCCTGCGACGTCGCCGCATGAACTTCGGCACGCGCCTCGCGCTTTGCACGGTCGCGGTCATGCTGCTGATCTACGTGGTGATGGGCGTGACCTACGAATTGCCCCGCCTGTGGGTCGCCTTCCTGCCGCCGCTGATGCTGGGCCTGGCGATCGACCGCCCGCTGCTGCGCGCGGGCGGGCGCGGGCGCGCGGGCAGCGAACATCCGCGCGTCGCTCGGGCGCTGGCGCTGATCGTCATCGTTCACGTCGCGTTCACCGCGATGCACTGGACGCTCTTCGACGCGCGCGAAGCGGAATATCGGCTCGTGACGCAGCGCTATTACAATTGAGCGGCTGGAGCGGCCCCCCCTTGCCTGTACTGTTTGACTTCAAGGCATTGTCATCCTGAGGTACATGGGTACCCGCGCAGCGGGTGATCCAAGGATCTGCGCTCCTCGTCGTTCGGTGCCAGATCCTTCGGAGTACCTCAGGATGACAACTCCCTTATTTGTCGCCAGGCGCGCACCGGTTTAGATCCCCACCGGATGCCAGGTCGTCTTCACTTCCTGCGTGTCGAGGATGAAATACGGACTCTGCGCGGCGTCGGTCATCCAATCCGCGCGATCGTAGCTGATCGCGCGCTTCACGTTGTTCGCCGACTTCGTGCGGACAGTCGCGAGCTCGTTCATGTCGCGGCCGCAGTAGATCGTCGCGTTGACGTCCATGTGCGACGAGAAATGTTCGAGCAGCTCCTTGCGCTCGCCGGTGAGGAGGTTGACGACGCCGCCAGGGAGATCGCTGGTCGCCAGCACTTCGGCGAGCGTGACGGCGGCGAGCGGCTTCGCGGTCGACGCCAGCGCGATGCAGACGTTCCCGCCGACGATCGTCGGCGCGATGGTGGAGATCAGACCGATCAGGCCGGAGTCTTCCGGCGAGATGATCGAGACGACGCCGGTCGGTTCGAGCATGGAAAAATTGAAGTGGCTGCTGCTGACGGGGTTCACCGACGAAAAAATCTGCTGGTACTTGTCGGACCAGCCGGCGTAGTACAGGATGCGGTCGATCGAGCGTTCGACTTCAGCCCTTGCCACTGAAGTGGCAAGGCCGGTTTGCGTGAGCTCATCGACGAACTGCGCTGCGCGACCTTCGAGCATCTCGGCGATGCGGTAAAGAATCTGCCCGCGGTTGTACGCCGAGCGATGCTCCCATGAGGATAGCGCGCCTTGCGCAGCCGTCACGGCGTTACGGAAGTCTTTCCGCGAGCCGCGACAGAGGTGAGCAAAAGGCCGCTCGCTTTGCGCCGTCATGACCGGAAATCTCCGTCCCGATTCAGTGCGCGGAAACTCGCCGCCGATGAAAAGCTTGATCGTTTTCGGGACTCGCAGCCCCGCCGTAGATAAGCCGGACATCACTGAACCTCCAAGTAAGCAAACAGACCGTGGCG
>JAXDMN010000062.1:0-7176 GCA_034666045.1 Phycisphaerales bacterium
CGCCGCGATCACTCGGGCGAGACGCCCAAGCCACGACTATCAGAGCGGCAGTTTTACAGCCTTCCCGGTCTCCGCCGAGCGATCCGCGGCGAAGCAGAGTTCGTGCGTTTTCAGGGAATCGTCGATATCCGGCAGGATTTTCTTCCCATCGAGAATCGCCGCCGCGAGGTCTTCGATCTGGCCGGTGAACGGGTGATGCGTGACATCGCCGCTGTCAGGAAGGATCGTCGGCGTGACGCTCCAGCCGGTCTGGCCCGGCAGCAGCGGCTCGCTCCACAAGCGGTTGTCGCGGATCGTGCCGCTTGAGCCGACGACGTCGATGTTGAACTGATACGGCATCTTGCAATCGAGGATCGACGCGCATTTGCCGACGGCGCCGTTCGCAAAACGGCACATCACGATCGTCGTCGGGTCGTATTCCCAATCTTTGTTGTCGCCGATGTGCTTCACGTTCATGGCCGTCACTTCGACGACGTCGTTATCCGTTCCCGCGAACCAGCGCATCGCGTCGATCGCATGACAGCCGGCGGAGAGGAGCGACGAGCCGCCCTGCTTTCGCGTCACCGACCAGGGATACTGCGGATACCACTTCTTCATTCCGTGCCAGTAGTCGACCTCGATGTAGTAAGGCGTGCCGATCGCGCCCTGATCGATCAGCCGCCGCGTGTTCATCAGCGACGGGTTCCAGTGCAGCACGAAACAGACGACGGACTTCACGCCGGCTTTCTTCGTCTCGCGCTGGATGTCGAGGCAGCTCTTCCAATCCAGAGCGATCGGTTTTTCCAGACAGATGTGTTTTCCCGCGCGCGCGGCGCGGATGGCGAGATCCGCGTGCGTGTCGGGCGGCGTGGTGATCGAGACGAGGTCGACGTCGGGACGGGCGAGCAGTGCGTCGAAGTCGGTCGTGACAAAAGCATCGCGCGCGCCCGCATAATCGGCACACTTTCGCGCCGATTCCAACTTGCGGCTGCCGACGGCGACCAGCCGCGTGCGCGCGCAGGCCTGATACGCCTTCGCATGTTCGCCCGCCACCCAGCCTGCTCCGAAGATTGCCGCACCCAGCACCTTTTGGTCAGTCATATCCGTGTGATTTGGCAACATGGGCAAGCAGAGGTCAAGCGCTCGCGCGCCGATGGGCGTGAGGTAGATTGCAGATATGGCATGGGTGAATCGCGCGGCGTGGGTGTTGATGGTGGCTTTGACAATCGGTGCAACTGCGCTGGCGTCCGGTTGTTCGGCCGACTCCAAACCGAGCGGCGAGCGCGCGGTCGTCGTCACGCTCACGCGATCGAAGTCCTGGACCTCCACTGCGAAAACCGCACGACCCACGGCCGCCCCACCCATCACGGTCGATGCGCGACCGTCCGTCGTCTACCTCGCGCGACTGAGCGATGCGGTTGACCGCGCGCGCATGCAGATGCCGCAGATCACCGCGTCGGCGGAGACGGCCGCGGCACGCATCGTGCGCGGCGCGCGGCTTTACATCGGCGGGACGCAGAAAGAATTTTTGACCGAGATGATCGACCGCGCCGGCGGGCTGGCGATGGTCGCGCCTGTCCCGCGGATTCTCAATCGCGGCGACGTGATCCTGTACGCCGTGCCAAGCCGGCTAAGCGTCGGCGATCGCGGCCGGATCTCGGATTGGCGCTCGAAGGGCGTCTACGTCGTCGCCTTCGCGTCGGCGCAGCTTTCCAACGATCCGTATTTTCCGCCGGATCTTTTGGTCGACAGCGGCGATGACGAAGGCCTGTCGCTCGGCGATGGAAAAATCTGCCCGACCGACACCGTGATCAATCTGATGAACGCCTGGACCTGGTCCGGCGAATTCGTCGCCGCCTGCACGCGGCTCGGGCGCATGCCAGTGCTGAACCAGACGCTCGGCGAAGCGGGCGCGTCGCAGCGATCGATCCGCTATCGCGGCCAGGTGTTTCATGACACGCTGAACGTCAGTGCCATCGTGGGCGGCAAGTTGGGCGAGGCGTATCTCGATTGCGTCGCTGAGTCGCTCGCGGCGCTTCGAAAACAGGCGCCGCCGACGCTGGAATTCGGCGCTCGCTGGCTGCGCGAGACTGACGACCAATCGCGTGGCCTCTACGTTGCGTCGTACTTGTTTCCGTCGCATTTTTCCGACGCGCGGGCGCCGCAACTGTTCGGCAAGATCGGTGAGTTGCAGGTGCGCCAGCCGCCGCAGACGGCCGTTTCGGTCGTCATCGGCTACCAGGATCCGCCGCAGATCGCGATCGACTACGCGACCATGCGCCGCGGGCGGCTGATCTACACCAGCGCACGCCGCGACGGCGCTGACAACCGCCAGGAAGTTTTATACATCGACCCGCACACGACGCGCAACGACGCTTGCGTTGCCGTCGGCGGCTACGACATCGCGATCCTCCCCTCGAGCAGCGTGATGCAGGCGGCGGTTTACTGGGCGCTGATCGCGGAGGCCGTGCCGCCGGCGACGCGGCGCGGCCAACTGATCGCGACGTCGCGCACGCCGTGAGAATGATGCGCGGCGGCGAGTTCCGCGCCGGCGAGCCAATCTCCGCTGAGTGCCAGCAATCCCGAATCGCACAACTCCACCGCGACGGGCCGCGTTGACCACGGCGCGTGCTCGACATCGAATCGGCGGGTGACGCCGTGGCGATGCGTGAAGGCGGTGTAGCGCTCGAGCAGGAAGTCGTCGAAGACCTGCTCCCCACGTGGCACGGGCGCCCCGCCCGTGCATTTGCGGCGGCCAGCCGCTGGCGCGGCGATCGACATGGGCGCGGCGCCCATGCCACGTGCCTGAATCGTCAGCCGCCCTTCCTCTGCTTCGATCTCGCGCCGCATCCCTTGATACTTCAATCGTCCGAGCCGATATGGCAATCCATAAGTCCGCGGTCCGACGAACGCGGCGAGGCGATTCGGAATCCATTCGGCCATGAAAAAAATTCCGCTCGCGTCGGCCTGCCGCACGTAGGTGCGAACGTTGAGGAACTCATGGTGCGCCAGCGGCGCGGCGAGCAGCGCCGCGAGCCAGCCGCCGCGCGCGGGCCGCAGGTTAGATTGAGTGAACGCGACGAGGCTGACGTACGCGTCGCCGTCGTGCAGATCGAGCGGCAACGGCACGAGCGGCTGGAGTCGAGCGGGATCCACGCGAAAATGTACGAAAATCACGTCCAGCCAATCCGCGGTAAACATGCCGGCCTCCCTGTCTGCTTTCACCATGCAATAGATCGGCGGATCACGCGAGCGGCGCCGCGTCAATTCACAACTTTCAGCGGCGATAGAACGTTCGGCGGGTTCGCGTGTAGCATCGACAACGTGATTACTCGAAGAACTTTCCTCCGTGCCGCCGCTGCCGCAAGCGCCGGGGTGATGGCGACGCCGCTCCTCGTGCAAGCCCAGGCCGTGGCATCGTCGAATGAAAAACTCATCCTCAGCGTGCCGCTGACGCACTCGGACTGGATGCTCCATCCCAATACGCCATGGGGCATGCCGGGCGTGAAGCAGATGCTTGATGCGTGCAAGGCGTGCGGCTGGTCGCGCGTTTTGTGGCGCGTCTTCGACGCCGGCCGAGCGACTTATGCGAGCAAGCTGCTCGCGCGCGGGCTGCATCACGATCCGAACAGCATTTTCAGCCCGCTCACCGACGCCGACAAAGCAGCGGTGAAGCGACTGCTCCCCGGGCTGACGGCGGAGCAGTCGGCGACGTACCTCAAGCAAATGGCGGCGATGGATTACGCGGGCTTCGACACGCTCGCCGCCGCCTGCGAGTACGGCCATTCCATCGGCCTGCAAATCCACGCGTGGGCGACGATCAACGAGGACGATCACGGCTGGGGCTGGGCGAGCGAATTTTCCAAAGCGCATCCGGAGTTTCGCTGGAAGCGCCGCGATGGGTCGAGCTATCAATCGCAGCTCAGCTTCGCCTTTCCCGAGGTGCGCGAATACAAGCTCGGGCTGATCAAGGAACTGATCGCCTACCCGATCGACGGCCTCTTTCTCGACTGGATCCGCACCGGCGATATTCGCGACAACCCGCAAACTGACGCGAACGGCGTCGCCGACAACGGCTATGAGCAGCCGAACGTCGAGGCTTTTAAGTCGAAGTTCAACGCGTCGGCGACGGACGTGCCGAACGACGATGACCGCTGGGTGCGCATGCGCGCGGAGCCGCAAACCGTTTTCATGCGCGCGGCGCGCAAACTAACCGGAAAACTTCCGGTCTCCGTCATGGTCGGCCATCCCTGGCACTACCGCGGCACCGGCGACAAGATCGCGGGCAATCTCAAAGGGCTGCTTCTCGACGTGAAGACCTGGGCCGACGAAGGTCTGATGGATGCGGCGGTCGCTGCCGGCTACTACCGCGACGGCGGCAACGCGGAGATGGCGTTCAAGGCGCTGCGTGATGAAACGTCGGGCGCGGGCGGCAAAGTTGACGTGTGGACGTACGGCTGGGTGCCGAACAACGTCGCAGAGTTCGATCGCGATTATCAACTCGCGCGAAACCTCGGCGCAAAGCAGATTCTTTTCTGGGAAGCCGACTACATCGACGTCCGCCCCAACGCCGCCGAGCTGAAGGCGGCGATGAGCGCGAAGGCAAAATGGTGAGTTTGTGATGTCGAAGTTGCGACTGGCGTTTCTCGGTTTCCGTCACGGGCATGTGATGGGGTTGTACAAGTCGGCCCAGCAGCACCCGCGCGTCGAAGTTGTCGCGGCGATCGATGAAGACGCGGACGCGGCCCGCGCGGCGCAGGTGACGCACGGTACGTACGAAGATGTGCTGAAGTCAGCGAACGTCGACGCGATCGCCGTCGGCGAATATTTTGGCCGGCGCGGCGAAATCATCGTCCGAGCGCTCGAGGCCGGAAAACACGTCATCGCCGACAAGCCGATCTGCACCAAGCTGTCGGAGCTCGACCGCATCACAGCGCTCGCCACGGAAAAACGCCGCAGCGTGGGCTGCCTGCTCGACCTGCGCGACCACGGGCCATGTCTCACCATGCGGCGGCTGATTCGCGAAGGCGCGATTGGCGAAGTTCACACCGTCAACTTCACCGCGCAGCATCCACTCATGCTCGGCAAGCGGCCGGCCTGGTATTTCGAGGCGGGAAAGCACGGCGGCACGATCAACGACATCGCGATCCACGCGATCGATCTCATTCCGTGGCTGACCCGTCGAACGATCGCCGAAGTCGTCGCCGCCCGCGCGTGGAACGCACGATTGCCGCAGTTCCCGCACTTCCAGGACGCGGCCCAGATCATGCTGAAGCTCGACAACGCCGGCGGCGTGCTCGGCGATCTTTCGTATCTCGCGCCGGAGGGTGTCGGGTACTCGGTCGAGCAGTACTGGCGCATCACCTGCCATGGCGCGGACGGCGTCGTCGAGACGAACTACAACGCGAAGTCAGTGATGCTTGCCAGCGGCGCAGAAGTGAAATCGGTGCCGGCGGAATCGAATCGGCCGACCGGCTGCCTCGACGCATTCCTCGACGAGATCGATGGGAAGACCGCGGACGGTGCATTGACGACCGCCGATGTGCTGGACGCGAGCCGCCGCACGCTGCTGATCCAGCAGGCAGCGGATGAAAACCGAACGCAAGTCCGCATGTAACGACCTGCGCTACTCCGACGGAGCCGTGGATGTCGTCGTCGACGCGCGCGTCGTCGCCGGCAGCTTCGCTTCCTTCGGCCACGCCGCCAGCACGCGGATCGCGTTGTCCTGCAAGTCCTCGAACGGCCGCGCGCTGCCTTCGAAGCCGTTGAAGATGATGCTGAAGACCAGCCAGTCGCCCGCATCGTTCTGCACGTAGCCGCTGAGCGAGCGGACGCCGCCGATGAAGCCGGTTTTCGCGTGCACGCGGCCCTTGAGGTCCTTCAAACGCGAGGCGATCGTGCCGTCGGTGCCGGAGACGGACAGGCTGTCGAAAAACGCGTCCTTTTCGCGGTGCCGCCACATGGCGCGGAAGACATCGCTGATCATGCGCGACGTGACGCGGTTGTCGCGACTCAGGCCGGACCCGTCGGCGATGACGATGCCGTCAGTGTCGATGCGATTGCGCTTGAGGAACGCCTTAACCGCTTCTTCGCCGTTCTTCCAGCTCCCCGGCTCGTTGCGCCGGTGCTTCTGCGCGTATGCCCGGCCGAGCATCTTGTCGAACCCTTCGGCGATGTTGTTCTGGCTGTTCTTGTTGATGCGGTGCAGCGCATCGTGCATCGTCGTCTCGTGGACCGCGACGAGCTTTTCCTTCGGCGGGACAAGCCGTCCGCCGAGCGGCGCCGTCGCGCGGCGCGTTTCGCCGGCGATGGTGATGCCCTTTGATTCCAGGCGCGTGCGCAGCGCGTCGGCGAAGAAGGGCGCGGGGTCGGTGATCGCCTCGCTCTTCAAATCCATCGGGCGGGTTGTCGCGCCGGTGATCGTGAAGACGTTTGTCTTTTCCTCGCGCTCGACGTCAGGCGGTTTGCCTTTGCCGGTCAGCAGCTTGTTCTGGACCGTGACGCCGACGTTCTTCGTCGGCGGCGTGATTGTGTACTCGACCGGCTTGCCGTCGCTGGTCGGCTTGACGGCGATGTCGATGCAGTTGTTGTTGAAATTCAGTCCGGCGATCGGGGCGGCGTACCAGTCGGTGATGTACCCCTTGCTCCACGATGGATGGATCAGCTCATCGTCGAGCTCGCGGTCGTAGTAATAAAAATTCCCGCTCAACTTCGTGACGCCGCGGCGCTTGAGCGCGTCGGCCCATTCGTCCAGCACGGTCATCGTCGTGCCGCCGCTCTTCTTAGCGATCGCGTTGTCGCCAATGCCGGGATCGCCGGTGCCGATGAGCCAGAGGTCCTGGCCGTCGACGGCGAGATAGGTCTTGAACTTGTGATCGCCGCCGAAGAAGTCGAGCGCTGCGGCGGAGACGGCGATCTTGCCGTTGCTCGCGGGCATGAACGGCGTGTCGACATCGACGGCGTACAACTCGCGGCCACTCTTGAGATCCACGACGCGCGCGGTGTACTTCGCCGGTCCGGTTTGACCGCGGCGGAGGACGTCATCGAGCTTCGCGGCGAGCTTGGGATCGCTGGCGATTCGCGCGCCGGCGCCGCGCGTCGCGGTCGAGTGGCACGCGCCGACGGTGAAGGAAAACGCGATAACGACCGCAACGACGCGTAGATGCCGCACGGATGTCATTTCAGATCGCCCTCAAT
>JAXDMN010000063.1:0-7044 GCA_034666045.1 Phycisphaerales bacterium
AAGGATGAGGGATGAAGGCGGTCGGTGCGACGCCTGACTTTCCGAATCCTTCCTCCTTCGCTTTCGCTTCCGCCTTTTCTCATCCTTCAGCCTTCATCCTTCATCCCTATGCGCGTTCCCTCCCTTCCCCTTCCGCGCCCGCGCCGGCGCAGAAGAAATCGCTCGCTGAAAACGCTCGCCCCCGCGCCCGCGCCGCCTCCTCCACCGCCGCCGCCGCCGGGAATCCTTGTGCTGTCGGCGACGCGGGTGAGTGAGTTCTTCATACAATTTTCATTCAGCGCGGCGGTGACGAGCATCGGCGGGGCGGGGAATGCGCAGATTGTGATTGAGACGGCGCTGGGGGCGGAGACGCCGTCGGCGGCGTCGCAGGTCGATGCGATGACGGTGCGGTTTCAGTACGACAGCGGCATCGCGTCGAGCGGGAACGCGTGGGAAATCCTAGCGGCGCCGGAGGGGCTGGATTTTCATGGGGAGACGTTTGTCGTGCCGCAGGGTGGGGTGGTGGGGTAGGGATGGGATGGAAAATGGAAAATGGAAAATGGAAAATGGCTCAGAACCACGAGCCAAGCACCGATCACCAATGACCCGCGCGTAACGGTCGGCTTCGGCCGTGAGCTCAGCCGAACGAGACGAAGTCCCACCCGTCTTCGTTCCCACCCTGACCCGTGACCCGTGACCCGTGACCAGTGACATGCTACGCCCCGTACGTCTTGCGATGCTCCAGCATCTGATGTCCGCGGCGGCGCTGGCGCTCGTAGCGGAGGGCGGCCAGGTCGATCGGGCCGACGACAATGCGTTCGCCGGGGCCGGGTTGGGCTTCGGATAAAATGCGGCCGTCGAAGTCGACGATCATGCTGCCGCCGGGCCAACTGAAGGGGGGATAATTTTGCAGGCTGCTCGCCTGGTTGGCGGCGACGACGTAGGAAAAATTTTCGATCGCGCGGGTGCGGTTGATCAGCGTCCACCAGTCGGTCGGCGGCTGCGTGCCCCACGGGTCCATGTAGGCGGAGACGCGGATTAAAATTTCCGCGCCGGCGCGGGCGAGCTGGCGGATCGCTTCGGGAAAAAGCCAGTCGTAACAGATCGCGCAGCCGAGTTTTCCGATCTCGGTGTCGACGACGGGAAAAAGTGTTTCGTCGTAGCCGTGCGGCAAAAGATCGGCGGGGCTGGTGTGGATTTCCCACGGGACCCAGGGGTGAACTTTTCGGTACTTCGACAGAATCGTTCCGGCGGGGCCGATCAGGCAGGTCGTGTTGAACACGTGGCCGGGCCAGCGGTCGTCGATTTCTAAAAAGGTGCCGGTCTGGATGAAGACGCCGAGGTCTTTGGCTTTGCGGGCGTAGCGGTCGGTGTGCTCGTTGGGGATTTTTAGAGCGAGGTGCTCGGTGAGTTTTTCGACCGAGTCGTAGACCGGGGCGGCGTGGGCGAACTCGGGGAAGACGATGAGGCGGACGTCGAAGAACGGCTCGTAGCCGCCGACGGCGAAGTCGATCATCTCGAGCATGCGCGTGACGCGCGGGGAAATGTCGGCGCGGGTGCGCGGGTTTTTCATATCGATCTGGCAGGCGGCGGCGTAGTAGCGGCTGGGAGTGGGGGAGGGAAGCGTGGGGGGTGGTGAGTAGGGAGTGGGGAGTGGGGGCATCGTGCGAACATCTTAGCGGCTCGGGCACGGGCTACGCTTGCGCTTCGCGAAGTGCGCCGGCGATTTTTCGGTGTTGTTGTAGCTGCAAATGAACTGACGCCGGCGCTGATGGGAGAGGGCGTGCGCGGATTCTCCGCCTATAATTCGCCCATGCCGCTCGATCAGTTTCATCCGACCCTTCAGCGCTGGTTTCGCCAGCGTTTCGGCGAGCCGACCGAGCCGCAGCGCGAGGGGTGGCCGCACATTCAGTCCGGGCGTCACACGCTGATCTCGGCGCCGACCGGGACGGGGAAAACGATCGCGGGATATCTGTGGGCGATCGACAGCCTCGCGCGGCAGGGGGCGCAGCTCGCGGATGAGACCGAGGTGCTCTACATCTCGCCGCTGCGGGCGCTGAGCAACGATGTGCAGAAAAATATTCGCGGACCGCTGCGGGAGCTGGCGGAGATGGATCCGGAGCTGCCGGAGATTCGCGTCGCGGTCCGCACCGGCGACACGACGCCGCGCGATCGCGCCGCCATGCTGCGCAAGCCGCCGCACCTGCTCGTCACCACGCCGGAATCGCTTTACATCCTGCTGACCAGCAAGCGCGGGCGCGAGATGCTCAGCACGGTGAAGACGGTGATCGTGGATGAGATCCACGCGCTGGCGCGCGACAAGCGCGGGTCGCATTTGTCGCTGTCGCTCGAACGGTTGGAGGCGCTGGCCGGGGCGGCAGCGGGGGCTCGGGGCGTGCAGCGGATCGGGCTTTCGGCGACGCAGAAGCCGCTGAGCGAGGTGGCGCAATTTCTTGTCGGCGTCGATCGAAAATGCGATCTGGTGGATGTCGGGCACAAGCGGGCGATGGATGTTGCGATCGAGGTCCCGCCGTCGCCGCTTTCCACCGTTTGCTCGCACGAGCAATGGGACGAGATTTATCGCCAGATCGCGGGCCTCATCGAAGCGCATCGCACGACGCTGGTCTTCGTCAACACGCGAAAACTCGCCGAGCGCGTGACGGCGCGGCTGACGGAGGTGATGGGCGCGGACCTGGTCACGTGCCATCACAGCAGTCTTTCCAAGGAGCGCCGGCTCGACGCGGAGCATCGCCTTAAATCCGGCACGCTGCGCGCGTTGGTCGCGACGGCGTCGCTGGAGCTGGGCATTGACATCGGCGAGGTGGATCTGGTTATCCAGGTCGGCGCGACGCGGTCGATCGCGACGTTCCTTCAGCGCGTCGGACGATCCGGGCACGCGATTGGAAAAATCCCCAAGGGGCGGTTCTTTCCGTTGACGGTGGATGAGCTGGTCGAGGCGGCGGCGCTGCTCCGCGCGATGCATCGCGGCGATCTCGATCGCACGCCGCAGCCGGCGGCGCCGCTCGATATCCTTTCGCAGCAAATCGTCGCTGCCTGCGTCGCGGCGAGTGAAGAGGGGTGGCATGAGGATGAGCTGTTCGAAAAATTCACCCGCGCCTGGCCGTATCGCAACCTCACGCGCGAAGATTTTGATGCGGTCATCGCGATGCACCTGAATGGCCGCCGCGGGTTGCTCCATCGCGACGGCATCGGTCGGCGGATCATGGCGCGCAAGCGGGCGCGGATCCCGGCGATCACCGGGGGCGGGGCGATCGCGGATGTGGCGGATTATCAGGTCCGCGTGGACCCGGAGAACACGTTCGTCGGGACGGTGAACGAAGATTTCGCGGTCGAAGCGAACGTGGGCGACATCTTTCAGCTCGGCAACACGTCGTGGCGGGTGCTGAAGGTCGAGCGCGGCGTCATGCGCGTCGCGGATGCGAAAGGTCAGCCGCCGTCGATCCCGTTCTGGCTCGGCGAAGGCGCGTCGCGTACCGCGGAGTTGTCCGCTGAGATCGCTGACCTCCGCGAAGAATGCGCCGAGGTGCCGGCGCTGCAACGTGAGATCGGTCTGTCAAATGAAGCGGCGATCCAGATCGCCGACTACGTCACCGACGGCCGGCGCGTGCTCGGCACGGTGCCGACGCAGAAGCGCGTGGTGCTCGAACGTTTTTTTGACGAGAGCGGCGGGATGCAGATGGTGCTGCACGCGCCGTTCGGCGGACGCATCAACCGCGCGTGGGGGCTCGCGTTGCGAAAACGCTTCTGCCGCGGGTTCGGGTTCGAGCTGCAGGCCGCCGCGAACGAAGAGGCGATCATCATCTCGCTCGGCCCGCAGCACAGTTTTCCGCTGGAAGACGTCTTCAATTTCCTGCATCCCGATTCGGTACAAAAAGTGCTGACGCAGGCGATTCTCGATCAGCCGATGTTCGAATCGCGCTGGCGCTGGAACGCGACGCGCTCGCTCATGCTCGAACGTTTTCAGAATGGCCGGGCGGTCCCGCCGCAGATCCTGCGCATGCGCGCGGGCGATCTGCTGGCGTCGAGTTTTCCAGCGGCGGTCGCCTGTCCCGAGAATCTTCCGCCGGGCGATTTGGAAATCCCGATGGATCATCCGCTGGTCCGGCAGACGATCGACGACTGCCTGAGCGAGGCGACGGATCTTGAAGGGCTCATCAAAGTGCTCGAAGGCCTGCGCGATGGTTCGATCGAGCGCGTCGCGGTCGACACGACCGAGCCGTCCGCGTTCGCGCGTGGCATTTTAAATTCCGAGCTCTACACGTTCCTGGACGATGCGCCGCTGGAGGAGCGTCGCACGCAGGCGGTCATCAGCCGGCGAACGCGCGATCCGCGCGCGCTGGATGATCTCGGCGCACTCGATCCCGCCGCCGTCGAACGCGTTCGGCAGGAAGCCTGGCCGCAGCCGGAAACGGCGGAAGAGGTGCACGATGCGCTGCTCTGGCTCGGATTCGTCACCGATCAGGAGGCCGCGACCTGGACGACGTGGCTGATGGCGCTGGCCGAACAGAATCGGGTCATTCACACCGATACGCGCTGGTTCGCCGTCGACGGGCCCGGCGACTTGAAGAAGATTCTCCTTGGCCGGCTCGAAGCGCTCGGGCCGGTGTTTGAGGACGATCCGCGCATCGCGATTCACGGCGAGGAGAAGACGCTGCTGATGGAACTGGAGCGCGACGGCGCGATCCTGCGGACGCGACTCGACGGCCGGACCGCGTGGTGCGAGCGGCGGCTGCTGGCGCGCATCCATCGCTACACGCTCGACACGCTGCGCCGCGAAATCGAGCCGGTCAGCGCCAGCGAGTTTTTGCAGTTCCTCGCCTGCTGGCAGCACGTCGATGAGGAATACGCGCTGGAAGGTCCGCGCGGCGTGGCGGAAGTGCTCGAGCAATTGGCCGGGTTCGAAGTGCCGGCGTGGGCGTGGGAAACTCACGTCCTGCCGCGGCGCGTGCGCGATTTCCGGCGTGAGTGGCTCGACGAGGTGACGCTGTCGGGCGAATTCGCGTGGGGCCGGCTCTGGGGCGGCGCGGGAAGCGCCATCCGCGTCACGCCGATCACAATGGTGCCGCGCGAACATCTGGACGACTGGCTGGCGCTTACCGAAGCGCCGGCGACGCAAGGGATGGGCGGACCGGCGGGCGATTTGCTCAATGCGCTGACCGCGGGCGGACCGATGTTCCCGCAAAATCTTCCCAAGGCGGCCCAGCTCGTGCCGGCGCATGTCGAGATGGGCCTGGCCGATCTGCTGGCGCGGGGGTTGATCACGTGCGATTCGTTCGGCGCCTTGCGGCAGATGATCACGCCCGCCTCGCGGCGACGCCGCGCGCTGCGGCCGGTCGGGCGCTGGTGCCGCTTCCGCGCCGAGCCGATGCAGGAACGAAATAAGGACGAACTGAACGAGATGATGGCGCGGCAACTGCTTCGCCGCACCGGCGTCGTCTTCCGCCGCACCATCGATCGCGAGAAACTTCCGATCACTTGGTTCGCGCTGACGCGCATCTACCGCCGGATGGAGCTTCGCGGCGAAATCCGCGGCGGGCGCTTCGTCGCCGGCTTCTCAGGGGAACAATTCGCGCTGCCCGAAGCCGTCGAGCTGCTTCGCCGCCTGCGCCGCGAGGGCCCGCGGAATCCGATCTCGGTCGTCTCCGCGGATCCGCTCAACTTCCAGGGAATTCTCACCCCGGAGCCGCGCGTCGCACCGACCACTCGTCGCGCGGTGCTGGTGGGCTGAACGAAATCAGCTTGATCAAATCTATCCGATGGATCCACCGGTTGGCATCTCGATCGGGCCCGTTATGGAGCTGCCCTCAACCACTTGACCGCCGCGGGATGCTTCGCCCAGGCCGCTCCGAGTTCAAGCGCGCATTCGATCGCTTCGTTCTCGTCGCCCCTTGCGTAGAAGTCAGGCAACTGCCGGGGCAGGCGCTTTCGACCGCTGAGGTAATCCTCGGCAAACGGATTGCCCTGGCGGGCTTTCTTGAGGGCGACATGTGCTTTGGCGTCATCCCCGAGCAGGAATCGGTGGAGTACCCGCCCCCACGCGAACATCGCGCTGCCGTCTTTGCCATACTGCCACAAAAGCCGTTTCGCGTCGTCCAGACGGTCCAGCGTCAAATAGTGGCCGAGGAGAACGTAACGAAGTCCCTGATTGTCATTGGGATTCAGTTCCAGCATTGCCTCGAAATGCTCGACGGCTTCGCCCATCCTGCCGCTTTCGGCCAGCAAGTCCGCAAGGGACGCTCTGGCGCGCATGTACGGGCGGGTTTCAAGGATTCCCCAGAAGTGCCCGCGATTGTCGGCGAAGAAATCGTCGCCGAGGTCTTCCTCGCCGGCGCGCACCGCGGCGCGAACGCTTTCGATCAGTTCTTCCGTTTTCCGAGAGCCTGCCTGAGCCACGATCATGAGCGCATCCACGCAGCGCGGATTCAGCTCCAGCGCCCGCTTCGCCAGTTGCTGCGCCCGCTCGGGCGTGGGCGGCGTCCATCGCCTCGTAGGCCAGGTCCTGCGCCGCGAATTGCGTGTCTTCCTGTCCGCCGAGAATCGCTTGCATCGCCTGTTCCATCACGAACGGCGACGGGAGGATGATCGGCAGACTGGCTGTCGTGAACGCCTTTCTTCCCGTGCGTTTTTTCTGTTTTGGCTGAACACGCCGTTTCTCGCGATCGGCCATGACGGTCTCCTTTCCGCCCCTCGGCGTCTCTATACCGTCGGAAATTCGATACGTCCACGATAAGGCTCGCTCGACGCCGATGGCGAAAATGGGGCCGGCATGTCGCGTCGGCAAGTTTTAGCCGAGAGAATGATGCCAGGAGGTATGTGATGCCTTGTCGCCGCACTTCGGCAGTCTGTTCTTGTCTGTTGTTGTCGATGATCTGCGCCTCCGCCTCCGCTGCTACGACGGCGCAAATCCGCGATGCGATCGACAAGGGAAAAGAATTCCTCTACTCCGTCCAGAAGGACGGCAACTGGGAGATCTACGAGAAGCTGCGCAACCAGCCGACCGGCCAGACGGCTGTGGTTCTGTACGCGCTGCTGGCCAGCGGTGAA
>JAXDMN010000064.1:0-24106 GCA_034666045.1 Phycisphaerales bacterium
AAGGAAAAGTGCGGGCTGTTCGGCGTGTGGGGCACGCCCGACGCCGCAGGGCTCTGCTACCAGGGGCTGTTCGCGCAGCAGCACCGCGGTCAGGAATCCGCCGGCATCGCGGTCATCGACGAACTCGGCCAGATCAATGGCCACACCGGCATGGGCCTGGTCAGCCAGGTCTTTACGCCGCGCCTGTTGAAGGAAGAACTCGCCGGCCGCGCGGGCATCGGTCACGTCCGCTACTCGACGACCGGCTCGTCGAAACTCTGCAACGCGCAGCCATTGCTGCGGCAATATTCGATGGGCCCCGTCGCGGTCGCGCACAACGGGAACCTGATCAACGCCGCGCTGCTCCGCCAGGAATACGAGCGTCACGGCCACATCTTCCAGAGCACGACCGACACGGAAATCATCGTCCACCTGCTTGCCAAGCCCACGCACCTGGAAAAAACCGATCCACTTCCGCACGTGCTGAAGCATTTACAGGGGGCGTTCTCGCTGCTGTTCCTCTTCCCGGATCGCATGGAAGCCTGCCGCGATCCGTGGGGCGTCCGCCCGCTCGCGATCGGCAAGACGGCCGAAGGACAGTGGTGTTTTTCCAGTGAAACGTGCGCGTTCGACGCGATCGGCGCGACGTATGTCCGCGAGGTCGAGCCGGGCGAGATCGTGCGCGTCGATGATTCCGGTCTGAGCAGCCGCAAGTTCGATCACGAAGCGCCGGAGAAAGCCCACTGCGTCTTCGAGCACGTCTATTTCGCGAACCCCGCGAGCAAGATCTTCGGCCAGACGGTTCACACCGTCCGCGAACAGATGGGCCGACAGCTCGCGCGTGAAGCGCCCGCCGATGCGGACTACGTCATGCCGATGCCGGACAGCGGCCGAAGCGCCGCGCTCGGCTACGCGAAGGAATCCGGCATCCCGTTCGAGGAAGGCATCGTCCCCAACCGTTTCGTCGGCCGCACGTTCATTCTGCCGAACCAGGTCGCGCGCGACCGCGCGGTGGCGATGAAGCTGAACATCATCCCGGACGTCGTCGCCGGCAAGCGGATCATCCTTGTCGAGGATTCCGTCGTTCGCGGCACCACGACGCGCTCGAAGATGCGCGCCCTCCGCCACGCCGGCGCGAAGGAGATTCACCTCCGCGTCTCCTGCCCGCCGATTCGTCATCCGTGCTTCTACGGCATCGACTTCCCGACCAGCGAAGAGCTGATCGCGCACAACCGGAGCGTCGAGCAGATTCGCGAATTCCTCGAGGTCGATTCGCTCGCCTACTTGTCGCTCGAAGGCATGCTTGCGTGCGAAAAAGGTCCGCCGCGCGACTACTGCACCGCGTGTTGGAGCGGGAAATACAAGATCCCGATCGACCAGCCGCAGAGCAAGTTCAGCTTCGAGCGCGAGCAGCTCAAGATGTTTTGAATCCCCCGCAAATTCAGTAAAACTGACGCAAGTTCCCGCCGATGTCATCTCCAGTGAACCGCGCGCATGCCGCGCGGTCCGATAAGTGTGCGTGCGCGTGCGCCCGGCAATGGCGTGCGTCGCTGGAGACGCGCGATGGCATCACGGGTCGAGAAAAGAGTCTACGCCGGGCTTGCGCTGGCCAGCCTGGTGATCGTCGCGCTGGCGATCACCGGGCACGTCGCCACCGGGCGGATGCTCGCCAGCGCCGACCGCGTCGCGCGCTGCCAGTCGCTCATGTCGACGCTGACCGACATGGCCCTGCACATGCAGGCCGTGCGGATGACCACGCGCGGGTACATCCTCACCGGCGACGACGACATCCTCCAGCTCTATCGCGTGGAACGAACCCGCGCTCACGACCATGTTGCGGAGTTGCACGGCTTCATGAAAAACGAGCCGTTGCGCGCCCCTCGACTGGCGCGCGTGCAGGCGCTGGGCTTCGAGCGGCTGGCCGACAGCGAGCGGCTGATGGACATCCGCCAGCGTTACGGCCAGCTTGCCGCCGTCGTCGCCGCGGCAAAGAATTACCGCATTGAAGTCGACGATCCGCTCCGCCAGCGCGTCGAAGGGCTGATGACGGAAGTTCGCGCCGAGCTGGCGGCGCAGCAGCACGTCGCGCGGCAGAACGGGCGGATGATGTCGCTGCTATTGTCGTTCGGCGCCATGCTGAAGATCGGCTTCGCCGTCATCGCCGCCGGCGCCATCCGCCGCGAGTTCATCAATCGCCGCAAGAGCGCCGAGATCGTCGAGCAGAAAGAGCTCACGCTCCGCAGCTTCTACGACAGCGATGTGACGATGATGGGCATCGTCGAGCTGCTCCAGGACAACGTCCGCTTCATCTCCGGCAACACGCCGATCGCGCAGATGTTCGGCTGCACGTCGCAGGAGCTGTGCGGCAAGCTCGCGTCCCAGCTCGGCACGCCGCCGGATCTGCTCGCGCTGTTCGTCGCGAAGTTCAACGAAAGCGCCAAGGCCGCCGGCCCGATCGAATTCGAATACGAGCGGCAAACGCCGAGCGGGCACAAATGGCTGTCCGCGGTGCTTTGCCCGATCCGCCGCTGGTCGCCGGCGGGGCGGCAGCGCTTCTCCTACATCGTGCTCGACGTCACCGCGCGCAAGACCGCCGAGGAAGCGCTCAAGCGTCACGCCGCCGAGCTGACCGCGGCGAAGGAGACACTCGAGCGTCAGTCCGCGCAGCTCGAGCAGGCCCGCAAGGACGCCGACACCGCCAACGCCGCCAAGAGCAGCTTCCTCGCCAACATGAGCCACGAAATCCGCACGCCGATGACCGCGGTGCTCGGCTATTCCGATCTGCTCGCCGAGTCCGGCCGCAGCGACGCCGAGCGCGGCGAGTGGGTCGCGGTCATCCGCCGCAACGCGCGACACCTGCTCGAGCTGATCAACGACGTCCTGGACCTCTCAAAGATCGAGGCCGAGCGCATGACCCTCGAGGCGGTCGCCTGCGACCCCGCGCAAGTGCTCGGCGACGTCATCGCGATGATGCGGCAGCGCGCCGCGGACAAGGGCGTCATCCTCCGCCTCGATCTCGAATCGCCGCTGCCGCGCCAGATGATCGGCGATCCGCTGCGGCTGCGGCAGGTGCTGGTCAACCTCGTTGGCAACGCGATCAAGTTCACGCAAGCGGGCGAAGTCAGCGTTCGCGCGTCATGCGACGGCGATCCCGACGCCGACAGCGCCATCCTGCATGTCGCCGTGCGCGACACCGGCATCGGCATGACGCCGTCGCAGGTCGCGCGGCTCTTCCGCCCCTTCACGCAGGCGGACGAAACGATGACCCGCCGCTTCGGCGGCACGGGGCTCGGGCTCACCATCACGCAGCGCCTCGTGCGCCTGATGGGCGGCGAGATCGAAGTACACTCCGAGCCGGGCATGGGCAGCACGTTCAGTCTCACGCTGCCGGTCATTCCCGTCTCATCCGAGACCGAAACGGTCGCGGATGACGGCGCCAACGACGACGCCGAAGCGGAGCCGGTCAAGCTCACCGGCGGGCGCATCCTGCTGGCGGAGGACGCGCCCGACACGCAGCGTCTCGTCGCGTTTCTGCTCCGCCGCGCCGGCGCGGATGTCACGGTCGTCTCGACCGGCCGCGAAGCCATCGACGCCGTCGCACACTCCGGCTTCGACGTCATTCTCATGGACATGCAGATGCCACAAATCGACGGCTACACCGCCGCGTACGAGCTGCGCCGCTGCGGGATCGAGACGCCGATCATCGCCGTCACCGCCCACGCGATGGCCGGCGACCGCCAGCGCTGCCTCGCCGCCGGCTGCACCGATTACATGACCAAGCCGATCGACCGCGCCGAGCTGCTGCGCCGCGTCGCGGGTTATCTGACCCGCGGAAATGCGCAATCCGCCGCCGCGAACGACAACGCGATGGTTGCGTAACCGGTCGCGGCAACGCGGAGCCGTCAAAGCCGACAAGGCTTACTCAAGCTCCCCGGCGCGCCGCCCGATACCAACCTTAGAAGTCTCATGAACCAGCGCGTCCTGATCATCGACGACACCCGCAACCTCCACGCGCTCATTCGGGCACGCCTCGCCGGCGAGCCGGTCGAGCTCCACTCCGCTTACACCAGCAACGACGGCCTGACCATGGCCGGCACACTCCTGCCCGACCTCGTCCTGCTCGACATCGACATGCCGGACCTCGACGGCTTCGAAGTCTGCCGCCGGCTGAAGGCCCAGCCGGCGACGATGAATATCCCGGTTGTCTTCCTCACCGGCGCCGGCTCGACCGACGCGAAGATCCGCGGCCTGGAATTGGGCGCGGTCGATTACGTCACCAAGCCCTTCGAGCCCGCCGAGCTGCGCGCCCGCGTCCGCGCGGCGCTGCGGATGAAGTACCTCCTCGACCTGCTCAACAAGAAGGCGATGATCGACGGCCTGACCGGGCTGTGGAACCGCACCTACTTCGACCAGACGCTCGCCGCGCAAACGTCGCTCGCCCGCCGCTCCGGCCAGGCGTGCTCGGTCGTCATCTGCGACCTCGATCACTTCAAGGTGATCAACGATCGCTGCGGCCACCTGACCGGCGACGAAGCGCTGCGCTGCGTCGCCGCCTGCATGCAGGCGACCTGCCGGATCGAAGACGTCGTCTGCCGCCTCGGCGGCGAAGAGTTCGGCGTCCTCTGCCCCAACACGCCCGCCGAGCGCGCGTTCGTCATGGCCGAACGGCTGCGCAAAAACATCGAAAAGCTCCCGCTCTCCCACCGCGGCATGCCGGTCCCGATCCTGGCCAGCTTCGGCATCGCCGACCTCACCAGCGCCGTCGACAAAGACCTCATCGCCGCCGCGACGGTCGCCCTCCGCCGCGCCAAATCGAACGGCCGCAACCGGGTCGAACTCGCGCCGGTCGTCGCCAGCGCGGTCGCTCAATCCGCGCCGCCATCTCCGCTCGCCAAGGCGTCGTAACTTGCCTCGATTTTTCCGCCGCAATTTGTCTGCGGCCTGGGTAGGTTGCGCTGTGGTTCTGCGCTCTTTGACAACCGAAAACGAAGGCGAAGCCGAAACGAAGCCAATCGAACCCAAGCGAAGCCAACACAAAACCACGTTGGCCGCTTAAAAACGGGGAAATGTCCCATCGGCGGCACTCCGCCGGTGACGAAACGAACCCATTGAGGATCGTGGCGCGTTACGGCACCACCGCGTCCGCCTCGATTTCAATGAGCGCGTCTTTGTCGATCAGGCGCGGGACTTCGAGGATCGAGGTGGCCGGGCGGATGTCGGCGAAGACTTCGCCGTGGACGCGGGCGACTTCTTCCCAGCGCGTCACGTCGGTGACGAACATCCGCGTGCGGATGACGTGTTCGAGATCGCCGCCGAGCGCTTCGATGGCGGCGGCGATGATTTGGAGGCTGCGGCGGGCCTGCTCGCCCATCGATTTGTCGTAGGTTCCATCGGCGCGGATGCCGACGGTGCCGGTGACGGCGATCAGGTTGCCGCTGCGCACGGCGCGCGAGTAACCCATGATCGGTTCCCACTTCGATCCGGAACTGGCGCATCGGCGGCCGGCGCGGTCGGTGACGGTAATTTGAATGTCGGATGCCATTGTTTGGTTGACCTCTCTTTCGCCGCGCACAGAATAGCCGCGGGAACGAAAACCGGACAGGATGTTTCATCGATGACGGCCGACGAATTCTGGCAATGGTTCGCCGCGCAGGAGCAGGCGCTGCGCGGCGTCGACGGGCAGACGGTCGCCGACAGCGTGGAAGTGCGGCTGCGCGAGATCGATTCGCGCATCGGCGTGGAAGTGTCCGATCCGGGCGATCCGCGCGAGCTGATTTTTACCGCGTGGTCGCAGGCGGAGGCGTTCCCGGCCGTGCGCGAGCTCGTCGCGGCTGCTCCGGTTCTGCGGGGCTGGCAGATCATCGCGCTCAAGCCGCCGCGCGGGTTTGCGTTCGGCATGAATCTCGACGGGCTGAAGATCGACGCGAGCCGGATTCAGTTTGACCCGCTCGCCGCCGAAGAGGACCCAAAATTGCTCGGCGTGCGCTTCTACGTCCCGGGCGCGACGGACGAGGACGACGAGCGGCTGTCGCGCGCGTTGCCGATCATCATCGAGACCGGCATCGGCGAAGAGGCGGCGGCGCAGATCGATCACATGGACTTCGCCGCCGGCGCAATACCGGATGAGAAGGCGCTGCCGATCGAGCAGTTGCTCCCATACATCCAGTGGCATCGCCGAAAGCACGGGCTGGAATAGCGAGGATCGTCACTCGCTGTGACACGCGGCGGGCAGCAACGCGTTGATGCCGACGCGCGGCTCGTGCCGTCCGGGCGTGGCGTAGCGGCCGATGAACGTCAGGTTCCGCTTGTCGCAGTACCAGATCATGACTTCCATCTGCACGGCGTCGCGCGTCGGGCCGATGCCGATGACCGACCAGACGCGGCGCGGATGGCCCTGCAGGTCGTTCACCGTCGTCAACTCCGGCGATCCTTCAATGCGCTGCATGATGCCGGCGTTGGTGAGCAGCTTGGAGATAACGTTGGGCGGGATGTTTTCGCTGACGACGTCGCTGCGCCCGGGGATGCCGGCGTCGAAGGCGATTTCCTCGTCGTCTTCGCCGACGTAGCGCATGCCGCCGCCCGGCTTCGCGTCTTCCTTCACGAATCCGAGCGGCGGGGTGAAGCTCGGAAAGACGCGCTGCGTCGTCGCGGCGACGTCCTTGTTTCGGCCGCTGTGGCAACGCACGGTGTTGAGGATTTTCTCGTGCGTCGCGAGCAGCGCGTTCTTCGGGCCGGACAGGTAGCTGAGGATCCAGAGCGCGCGGTGGTCCTGCGGGCAGTTCCACACGGTGGCGACGGCGCGCGAGAGGTGGTCGTCCGATTCGAGATAGAAGGTCGTCCCCTGGTGCCGCCCGACGAACGCGGGCGAGGTGTCGCGCACGACCAGCCCGCCGACGGCGATCGTCTGCACGTGCTCGTCCGGCTGCACGGGGTCGGCGTCCATCCAGCGCAGCGCGATGAAGCGGTCGGCGTTCTTCGGGTCGGCCAGCTTGATGCTGCCGAACTCCATCATGGCCGAGTCCTGCTTCGCCTCCCATTGCGGCAGGCCGAGCGTGAGGCTCGGGTAGTCCTTGCGAACCAGCCGGACGCTCGAGCGCCCTGGGACCGGAATGAACCACGCGGCGGCGATGACGAAGATGGCGAGGACCGCGGCAAGCACGACGTGCAACTCGCCGACCGGCGATGCATCGCGGCCGCCGAGCTGCATTGGATCGCGCAGGCGTTGCATCAGCGGGAAGACGATGAGTGGGACGAAGATCGTCGCAACCGCCGCGATCGGCAGCGAGATCGCCGGGCGAAAGGTCGATTGCCACAGCACGTACGTCGTCATCCCGCCCGCGACGGCCAGTGCCGCCATGAGGATGCCGACCGCGAGCCTGACCGACATCGGCGCCGGCTGGCGTGCGCGGCGTTGGTAGAGCATCGCGGCGGTGACCGCCCCGGCGATCGCGGCGACGGCGAAGCCGACCTCCTGTGCCGTCGGCGCCAACACCGCCGTCGCACGCTGCCCGAGCACGAGCGCGGCCAGGTAAACCAGTGCCGTGATGAGCAACTCGGGACGGGACATGGAGCGGGCGATGGTAAGGGACGTGGCAGGGTGTTGCGAGGATGGCGGGAAAGGCGGCGGGTTCGTCAGCGATCGGCTGCAGGAACTCATCTGGAAAGTTCAAAATGACAGGCGGGCATTCCGCGTGGCACGCGAAATCGCAGCCGCGGCGTGTGACGCAAGTGCAGCAGAAACAATGACTCGGAAAAATCCCGCGTCGCCATCATGAGCGGGCACGGGCGCAGGCACGGATTTTGTATTGTGCCGTGCGAATGGACCGTACTGATCCATCCTTGCGTCCCGCGGCGGCCGACGACATGGTCTGGCTTCCGCCGTCGATCATGATCCTCGACGGACACGACGTGGGGCACCGTGTGCGCAACTACCGCGCGAGCGTCAATGCGTGCCCGTCGGCATGGAAACGGTACTTCGAGTTGCTGATCGAAGAGATCGAACGGGACATGCAATCGCCCACGGGTTAGGCGGTTGTCACTTAGACGCGGCGTTCCGCCAAACCGTGCAGCCGCCCGCGCATTATGTCGCGAGGCCCGCGCGACGAAGTGATTGGCTAGGGTCGCCGGCTACGCCATCGCATCGTCGATCGCCTTGGCGATCTTTGTCATGTTCTGGTTGTTCCGCGTGATCGCAAACGACTCGCAGATCGTCCGCGCGGCGTCCAACCGCACGCGCGGGTCGGTCCAGTCGGCCGCGCCGAACGTTTGGTCCGCATGCCGGCCGCCGCGCACGGAGGCAACGAACGACCCGTCCTCCGCCTCCGCGGGCGCGACCACGATCTCCTGGGTGCCGACTCGGACGGATTGGGTGGTCATCGGTTTGGTCCTTTGAAAAAAGGTGGCGTGATCGCTGATCGCGACCACGCCACTTGGAGTATCCGCCAGGTTGTGAGGACGGCTACTTCTTCTTCGCCTTTTTCAGCGAACCGTTGCTCTTCGCGTTGCCGTCCTGCTTGATGGCCGCATGCGCCGCGGCGAGACGCGCGATCGGGACGCGGAACGGGGAGCAGCTCACGTAATCGAGCCCGACCTGGTGGCAGAACTCGACCGACTTCGGATCGCCGCCATGTTCGCCGCAGATGCCGCACTTGAGCGTCGGCTGAACCGAACGGCCCTTGCGGACGGCCATCTCGACGAGCTGTCCGACGCCGTCGATGTCGAGCGACTGGAACGGATCGCGGTCGAGGATTTCCTTCTTGAGGTAATCCGGGAGGAAGCTGTTCACGTCGTCGCGCGAATAGCCGAAGGTCATCTGGGTCAGGTCGTTCGTGCCGAAGCTGAAGAACTCCGCGGTCTGCGCCAGCTCATCGGCGGTCAGCGCCGCGCGCGGGACTTCGATCATGGTGCCGTAGAGATACTCCACGCGGATGCCCTGCTCCTTCATGACTTTTTCCGCGGTCTCGACGGTGTACTTCTTCAGGTAGTCGAGCTCCTTCTTCGTGCCGGCGAGCGGAATCATGATCTCGGGGAGGACCTTGATCTTCTCTTTCTTCACGATGCACGCGGCCTCGATGATTGCGCGGACCTGCATCTCGAGGATCTCGGGATAGGTGATCGCCAGGCGGTCGCCGCGGTGGCCGAGCATCGGATTGGCTTCGTGAAGCTGCGCGACGCGCGTCTTCACCGCTTCGGCCGACATGTTGAGCGAGCGGGCGAGCTCGGCCTGTTCCTTGTCGTGGTGCGGAAGGAACTCGTGCAGCGGCGGATCGAGCAGGCGGACGGTGACCGGCAGTCCGTTCATCTCCCGGAAGATGCCGACGAAATCTTCGCGCTGGTAGGGGAGCAATTTGTCGAGGGCCGCCTTGCGCGCTTCGATTGTCTGCGCCAGGATCATCTCGCGCATGTGATGGATGCGCTGCGGGTCGAAGAACATATGCTCCGTACGACACAGGCCGATCCCTTCGGCGCCGAAGCCGCGGGCGGTCTTGGCATCGGTCGGCGTATCGCCGTTCGTGCGAACTTTCAGCGTGCGGTACTTGTCGGCCCACTTCATGATCTGCGCGAACGCGCCGGTGAGCTCGGCTTCGACAGTTGGCACGGAGCCATCCATCACTTCGCCGGTCGCTCCGTCGATGCTGATGAAGTGTTGCTGCCCGAAGGTCTTGTCGCCGATCTTGACGATGCGATTCTTCGCATCGATCTGCACGGCGCCCGCGCCGGCGACGCAGGGCGTGCCCATGCCGCGCGCGACGACCGCCGCGTGCGAAGTCATGCCGCCGGTGCTCGTCAGAATGCCTTTGGCGACGTGCATCCCGCCGATGTCCGCCGGCTCCGTTTCGCGGCGGACGAGAATGATGTCCTCACCGGCCGCGGCGCGTTCTTCCGCTTCTTCCGCGGTGAAGGCGATCTTTCCAACCGCCGCACCGGGCGACGCGGGAAGGCCACGGGCGAGCACGTTGCGCGTCGCCTTTGGGTCGAACATCGGGTGCAAAAGCTGGTCGAGCGACGCCGGCTCGACGCGCAGCACGCCCGTCTTCTCGTCGATCAGCTTTTCCTTGACCATGTCGACGGCGATCTTCACCGCGGCCGGGGCGGTGCGTTTGCCGTTGCGCGTCTGGAGCATGTAGAACGTGCCGCGCTCGATGGTGAACTCGAAATCCTGCACGTCCTTGTAGCGCTTCTCGAGGATGTTCTTGATCTCCAGCAGGCGCTTCCAGCTCTTCTGGCTCCACTTGCCCATCTCGGTGTTGCAATCAAGCGGCGTGCGGATGCCGGCGACGACGTCTTCGCCCTGCGCGTTGATCAGAAACTCGCCGTAAAACTTGTTCTCGCCGGTCGAGGGGTTGCGCGTGAACGCGACGCCGGTCGCGCTGTCATCGCCCATGTTGCCGAAGACCATCGACTGCACGTTGACGGCCGTTCCGCGGACGCCGCGGATGTCGTTCAGCTCGCGATACTTGATCGCGCGCTCGCCCATCCAGCTCTTGAAGACCGCTTCGATCGCGGCCTCGAGCTGCGTGAACGGGTCCTGCGGAAAATCTTCGCCGACGTGCTGGCGATAGACGCTTTTGTAGCGCTGCACGACTTCCTTGAGCCCATCGACGTCCAGGTCTGTGTCGAGCTTCGCGCCGCGGTTGCTCTTCACCGCCGTCAGCTCATGCTCGAAGTGATGGTGATCGACGCCCATGACGGTGTCGCCGAACATGTTGATCAGCCGGCGATAGCTGTCGTAGGCGAAGCGCTCGTTGCCCGACAGATCGGCCAGACCCTGCACGACGCGGTCGTTCATGCCGATGTTGAGGACAGTGTCCATCATGCCGGGCATGGAGAACTTCGCGCCCGATCGGGCGGCGACGAGCAGCGGGTTCTTCGGATCGCCGAACTTTTTCCCGGTCGCCTTTTCGACCCGGGCGATGTTCGTGCGAACTTCTTCCATCAGCCCGCGCGGCAGTTTCTGGCCGGCGTCGTTGTATTCGCCGCAGGTTTCGGTCGTGATCGTGAAGCCGGGCGGGACGGGCAGCGGCACCTTGGTCATGTCCGCGAGGTTCGCGCCCTTGCCGCCGAGTAGGTCCTTCATCTCCGCGCCGCCCTCGGCCTTGCCGTTGCCGAAGTAGTACACGCGCTTGACGCTCTTGCCGCTGCCACCGCTGGCCGGCTTGGCGCTTCCTTTGGCGGTGAGGGCCTTGATGATCTTCTTCACGGCGGACTTGGGCTTGCTTCGGGTCATGACGGGCATGTTAGTGAACTCCAGTGCGATTTCGATGCGGCAGGGTAACGCTGCCGAATCCAGATTCGGCGTGTGTCGGGGGTTTACGACCCTTCGTCGACAAGAAGGAAAAATCTCGTTGCGCCGCGAGTGAGGCGGGGAGTATAGAAGTGGCGGTTTTTACTGTCAATTTCGCCGCGGCAGCGGGGTCATCCGCCCGGTTTTGACGGTTCAATGACCCTCGGCGGACCCTTGATTTCGACCACGACGACCGTCGCACCCTTATCCGGCATCTCCGCCGGCACCGCGATCGTCACGCCGGCAGATCCGGCGGCCAAATCGAGGCTCGACGCGGGCTGCGCGAGCAGATACGCCTTGGTCGCCTGGTTCGTCAGCGGCACGACGATCTTCCCGTCGCTCGGCCAGTTCATGACGTGCAAGAACAGTTTGCCCGGCTTCTGCGTGACTCGTCCCCACGCCATCTCCGCCGCGAACGGGCTGGCCGTCGTGCCGTAGATCGACTCGCCGTTCGTCTTCATCCACTTTCCCATCGCCGCCAACCGCTCGACGCTCGGCTGCGGGATCTCGCCGGCCGCGGTCGGGCCGACGTTGAGAAGAAAATTCCCGCCCTTGCTCGCGGTCTCGATCAACGTGTGGATGAGTTTCTCTTCGCTCTTCCAGTTGTGATCGTTCTTCTTGAAGCCCCAGGTGTCGTTCATCGTCATGCAGCTTTCCCAGTCGACGCCGGGAAAACCGCTCGCCGGGACTTCCTGCTCCGGCGTCCCGAAATCGCCCGCCGCGTCGGCCGACTTGTTCATCCCCTGCATTCCCTTGCGACCCTTGCCGACGCGGTTGTTCACAATCACCTTCGGCTGAATCGATCGGCAGAACGAATAGAGATCCTTCCCCTGCGGCTCGGTCCATTCCTGGATCCATTCGCCGTCGAACCACATCACGCCGATGTCGCCGTAGTTCGTCAGCAGCTCTTTGAGTTGCGGCTTGAGGTACGCATCGCGGTATTTCGGAAACGCTGCGCCCCGCGCGTCCGGATGGTGCCAGTCCATGATCGAGTGGTACCAGCACATCGTCAGCCCTTCCGCGCGGACGGCCTCCGAAAGCTCCTTGAGAATGTCGCGCTTGAACGGCGTCGCCATCACGTCGTAATCGCCGGCCTTGGAGTCGAAGAGCGCGAAGCCGTCGTGATGCTTCGACGTGATCACGACGTACTTCATCCCGGCATCCTTCGCGATGCGGGCCCAGCGCTTCGCGTCGAACTTTTCCGGGTTGAACTGCGGTACGAGCGTTTCGTATTCCGGCGCGGGGATCTTCCCATGATCCATGATCCACTCGCCGACGCCTTTCACTTCCTGCCCCTTCCACTCGCCGGCGGGGATGGCGTAGAGGCCCCAGTGAATGAACATGCCGAAGCGCGCGTCGCGCCACCATTTCATGCGCGCGTCGCGCTGTTCGTTGGTTTCAGGCAGCGGGCCGGTCGCTTGCGCGAGCGACATCGAGACGCAGAACGACAGCACGATCAGGAAGGCGATCCAGCTTCGCATAGTTTGATTTCGGCTCGGGAAAAAATGGGCGGTAAGGGACTCGAACCCCTGACCCTCTCGGTGTAAACGAGATGCTCTAGCCAACTGAGCTAACCGCCCGGCAAAAGACGAACTGATCGAGGATACGACCGCGGCGGCGGGGGGTCAATTTTGATCGCCGTCGGGCGGCTTCTTGCGGCTCGGCACGGTATTTACATGCCGAACGCTGCCATGCCTATCCGCCGTTCCACATGCTCGGTGTTGTTGCTTCTTCTCTCAACGGGTTGCGCCACCTCGTTTGAGCTGAAAAACCCAATGGCCAAGCCGCCGAACAACCAGGCGCGCCTCGCGGCCCATGAGGCGGTCGGCGATTATCCGACCGACGCGACGGCCCGCGACATCGCGATCACCGCCGTCATCGACCGCGACGCAAAATCACTGCACGTGATCAATCCGACGGACCTGGCGTACCACGGCGTGCGCATCTGGCTGAACGGACACTACGTCGCGTGGGTCAATGAACTGCCGCCGCGACGCGTCGTGCACATCGCGCAGGACGCCTTCGCCGACTCCGGCGAGACCGCGCTGTCGCTGGCGACGGAGAATATCCGCGCGGTCGAGATGCAGGCGAATGGCGATCTCTATCGCCTGTTCGGCCCGGCGATGGAGCAGTCGCAGCTCGACCGCGCCAAGCCCGCGCGCGGGTTCGAGTTCGCCATTCCCGCGCCCGGCTCGGGCTCGAAGAAATGACAGCCGTCGCTGCGGCGCGTACGCTTCGTGGATGCGACTTGCACGCTTTCTTTCGGACGGACAAATCCAATTCGGTGAGCTGATCAAGGACGATCTCGCCCGCGTCGTCAAAGGCGATTTCGCCAGCGGCTTCGAGCCGGCGCGCTTCACCGCGAAGGTGGAAAAACTACTCGCGCCGCTCGTTCCCACGGACATCCTCTGCATCGGCATCAACTACCGCGAGCACGCCGCCGAGAGCGGATCCGCCATCCCGCAGAACCCCGTCCTGTTCATCAAGGCGAGCAACACGCTGAACAACCCCTTCGACCCGATCCCGATCCCGCGCCGCTCGAGCATGATCGATTACGAAGGCGAACTCGCCGTCATCATCGGCCGCGCGGCGAAAAACGTCTCGCGCGAGCGCGCCCTCGACCACGTCTTCGGCTACTGCATCGCCAACGACGTCAGCGCGCGCGACTGGCAACGCCAAAAAGAACTAGGCGGCGGCCAATTCGCCCGCGGCAAATCGTTCGACGGCTTCTGCCCGCTCGGACCGTGGATCACGACGAAGGACGAAATCCCCAACCCCAACGCCCTGCGGCTGAAGACGATCCTCAACGACAACCTCATGCAGGACCATTCGACCGCTGACATGATCTTCGACGTGCCCGCGTTGATCGAGTCCCTGAGCAGCACGATGACCCTCCGCCCCGGCACGGTCCTCCTCACCGGCACCCCGCAGGGCGTGGGCTTCGCCCGCACCCCACCGGTCTGGATGAAGCCGGGCGACAAGGTCACGGTAGAGATCGAAGGTCTCGGCCGACTGGAGAACCCGGTGACGGCGGAGGCGTAACTTTCACATCCCCATAAAACACGCCCCCGCCAGCAGCAGACCCAGCGCGATGCCGACCCACATGCCGGCCGATGTCGCCGGACTGCGGCGGCGGGTGAACCAGGCGTAGGCGGCGCAAATCAATGTCGCGGCCCCAAGGGCCGGCCACGCCCACCAAGGCAGCGACTGCTCGAAACCGGTCGCGCCCGCGAAGAAGGTCGGAATGAAAAGAATGATGAAGCCGGCGAACACGCCGGAGGTGAAGCGGGCGAAATTCCGCAACCGCGATCGTGGCGCCGGCGGCGGAACGCCGGGCGGAGCGTAATCCATCGCGGGCGGCGGTGGCGGCGCGTCTGGTCTTCGCGCGTCGTTCTCATTTGCCGGATCGGTTGATGTCATAAGTCACCGGATCCCCACGAAGCACGCGCCGGCCGCCAGGAGCGACAGTCCGGAACCGATCATCAAACCGATCGCAAACCCGCGGCGGCGGCCGTTCGGTGAGCGGCTTTGCACGATGCCGGTGACGAGCGCAGCCAGCATGAGGAGCACGGCGATGATTCCACCAATCACCAACCCGCTCAACGCCCCATATGGTTCGTTGCTCATCACGCCCGCGATCCACGTCGCGCCGAACACCAGGCCCGGCCCGGCCGCGAGAGCGGCGAACGTGCCCGCAACCGCATGCTTGATCGACGCCGGTGTCCTGTCCGCACTCGGCGATTGATAATCCAGTTGCGCGGGGTTCATGTCGGTGCTCCGTTGACCGTTACCTGCGCGAACTGCTGCGACTCGCCGCGGATTTCTTCAAGCACGCGCTCGCGCTCGTCGCGATAGAAAAGGTTGTACGTGTCGAACGGAATGATCCGCCCGTCAGGGTGGACGATGTGGACGCAGGTTTTCTTCACGCTGCGCACGTCGAAGTTATGCGCGTCGAGGAACTGCATGATGATCACGCGGAAAATGTTGTCGTAGGTCATGTGCGCGGGCGCATCGACCAGCGGCAGGCAGCAAAGCAGTTGCCGCAGCGACGTCGCACTGCCGGCGGGACTCGCGCCGGTGGAGAAGAGTTTGAACAGCAGCTCGCGCAGCGGTTCGTTCCGCTCGTACATGATCGTGTTGCCTTCGCCGTGCAGGAGAAGCTGCGGATCGACCATGCCGGTGAGCGGCGTGACGCAGCCGTCGATCTTGAGCGCGTACGCCATCGCGAGGCAGTCGGGATGGCAGGGGACGGGGACGATGTCGCGCGGCTGGAAAATTTTCGATTGCTTCAGGATCTGCTGGCGGACTTCCGCTAGCGTGAGACGATCGCGCGCGGGATCAAAATTCTCACTGCGGCCGGCGTGCTGGATCGGCTGGAACGTAACGCCGCGAACGCAGCGCTGTTTCAATGCAAAGTCGATGATTTCGCCGATTTCATTGTCATTCAGGCCCTTTTTCAGGGTGACGACGAGGGTCGTCGAGATGTTGTGCTCGTTGAGGCGCGCCAGTGCTCTTTCGCGAACGCCGCGGAGATCTTCACCGCGCAGCTCGACGAGCGGCCGACTGCGGAGCGAGTCAAATTGGAGATAGAGTTCGAATCCGGGCATGTAATCCTTGAGTCGCCGCGCGAACGTCCCGTCATCCGCCGCGATTTTGATCCCGTTCGTGTTCACCATGAGATGCTTGATCGGCCTTCGTTTCGCCGCGTCGAGAATCTCGAAGAACTGCGGATGAATCGTCGGCTCGCCGCCGCTGATCTGCACGACGTCTGGCTCGCCCTCATTGGCGACGCAGCAGTCCATCATGAACTCGATCTGCTCGAGCGACCGGTGCGACGACATCCGCCGCGGTGAGGAATCGCTGTAGCAGATCGGGCACGACAGATTGCAGCCGTCGGTCACTTCGATCAGCGTCAGGCACGAATGCTGCTCATGGTCCGGGCACAGCCCGCAGTCGTACGGGCAGCCGTACTTGATCGGCGTGTTGAACTTTTTCGGCATCTGCCCCGGCTTGATCGTCTGCCGCGAAAGCTTGAAGTACTCGACGTCGGTCGAGATCAGCACTTTCTGGAATCGATGCTCCGGGCACCACTTGTGCAGGTAGACGCAGTCGTCCTGGATGACGACCTTCGCCTCCACCTTCCGCAGGCAGGTGGCGCAGAGCGAATTCGTCAGCTCGTAGAACAGGTAAGGTCGGTCGGACATGAGGACCTCATGGTGAAGGCGGCGTCTGATACGTCGGACCGGGCGGCGTTGTCGTCGTCGGCGTTTGCGCCCGCGGGTTCGACAATAGCCACGGCGGCGTCGCCGTCGAGTTATTGCGAATCCACTGCCGCAGCCGCGACGGATTCGTCTCAAGATAAAACCCCCGCAAGACGTCGCCGTCGAACTTCAGCAGCACGCCGCGCATGCTCGTGACTTCATCGCTTCCAAAGCAGACGCTCAGCCACACGCCGTGCTGCACCACCCACGTGTACGCCACTTCCGTGCCGTCCGCGCTGACGTGCTTCGGCGGGCCGAGCACCCGCTCGACATCCGCGCGCGTTGCCTGCCCGACGCGCAGCGGCCTGCGCGAGCCGGCGTGGCCGACCTTCTTCGAGGCATCGACGCCGCTGCTGACCTTGTTGAACGTCGGGATGTAGATGCAGCCGATCAGCAGGAGCGCCCCTGCGACGAGCAGAACGAACGGGAGTATGAGACGCGAACGTTTCATCCCGCCTCCTGTGTGATACGCCGCACGTCTCCAACGCGCCGCGACAGGCTCGCCGCGCATGCGATCACACCGACCAGGCACGCGACCTGGATCGCGCTTAGACTAAGCCATGGCGCGTAGCGCGGCTTGATGAACTCGATGGCGAAGCGGAACGTGAGATAGCCGAGCATGAAGAGCCGAAAGAGCTCGCCGTTGAAGTGCGGACGGCTGGCGCGGAGGAGGAGGGCGACGGCGAGGAGTATGAGGAACGCGATCTCGTAAAGCTGCGTCGGATGCCGCGGGCCGTCGCCGAAATTGACGGCCCAGGGGAGCGTCGTGGGCACGCCGTGCGTGTGGTCGGCGAGGCCGGTGAGGAAGCAGCCGATCCGGCCGATGGCGGTGCCGAGGATGAGCGGGAAGACGAACGCGTCGCCGGTCGAGTTTTTGACGTCGAGTTTCCGCTTTGCGATCTCGACGCCGATCCAGCCGCCCAAAAGTCCGCCGACGATCGTCTTTCCGCCGATCCAGGCGCCCGCGCTGCCGCGCGCGTTCCAATATTCGATCGGCGATTCCACCCAGGCGAGGATTTTCGAGCCGATGAGCGCGCCGAAGACGCAGCCGACGAGAATCCACGCCGTCTGCTCGAACGGAACGTCCGCGCGCGGATGCCGGCGGCGCAGGAACAGGTAGAGCTGAAATCCGGCGGTGTAGGCGAGAATTTCAAAGACGAGATGGGCCGGCAGGGTTCGGCCCAGCACGTGAAATTCCACTGGAAACGTCATGCCTGCTCCCTTGCGCCGCCTTAATAGTGTACACTAACTAAATTTGGGCACGCAAGTCGAAATGTTCAGTGCGCCGCACTAGCGATCGGTTCAGACGATTCGTCGAATACCGCGAGCATGCCGCGTTGGGCCTGCAGGGCCCGCTGATCAAACACCCACTGCACCGCCAGCGCGCTCGCGATCACGATCGCGCCCCACTGGTACGCAGTCAGGCCGCCGATGATGCGCGGCTCCGGGCGGATGAATTCGGTCGCGAAGCGGAAGATGCAGTACGCGATGAGATAAAACTTCAGCCGTTGCCGGCGCAGCAGCCCCCGGCGGAGAAGTTGCCACAGCACGATCGCCATCGCGAGGTGGAAGAGGCTTTCGTAGACCTGCGTCGGATGCCGCCGAATTCCGCCTCCGAAATCGACCGCCCACGGCACGTGCGTCTCCGTGCCGAAGCAGCAGCCATTAAAAAAACATCCCCAGCGGCCGACGGCGACGCAAACAGCGGCCGGGAACGCAACCGCATCGCCGGTCTTGACGCGCACGCCGAGGATTTTCTTCGCGATCTCGACCGCGAGATATCCGCCCGCGATGCCGGCGAGGATCGTTTTGCCGTCGCTGAGCCACGCGTGCAGCTCGAACCATTGCCCCGGCCCGGCCGTGAAGACGAACGGCAGCTTCGCGCCGAGTCCCGCGCCGAGGAACGCCGCCCACGTCAGCAGCAGTCGATGCTTCCGATCGATCACGCCGATCTGCGGATCCGGCTGCGCCCGCCGCGCAATCAGCAGTGCCGCGATCGCGAGCACCATGAAGAGGCTGTATGCAAGGTGTGCCGTCATAGCGGGGGCCCACCACACTTTGGACACGTCGTATTCAACGGTTCCCCGCCACCATGACCAGGCACGCGGCGAAGAGCAGCACCGCCGCCGCGAGGATCGTCAGCCCGATGAGCAGCAACCCCGTGATCCCAAGCACGACGATCGACACGACGCGCTCGCCGGTGCTTTTCATTCGCACGTGTGTGCCCGCACGAACCTTGCGCGAGCGCCGCGCATGTCGGCCGATCATCGCCAGCGCGATGAGCGTCGTCACGATTCCGATCCAACCAAACCAGTAGGTCATCGGCCCCGGGAGGTCCGCCTGCGTCTTGAGCACGAGGTAGCCGATCACGGCGGTGGCGGCGAAAACGATGATGCCCCACAGGACCGCGCGCATGTCCTTCTGCAGTTCGACTTCGACGTCGCCGGACAGCGCGCGGTAGTCGAGCGGCCGATCGGTCGGCGGCTGGTCGTCGATGGGGATGACGGGGACTGGCGCCGGCGGATGGACGGTGATCAGCTCGAGACACGCCGGGCACGTGAGGCGCGTCGCGCGTCCGGGCGGAACGTCCGCCGTCAGCGGCAGCCGACATCGCGGGCAGAAGAAGATCATTCCGTCGGCTCCTCCGCCGCGGGCGGCGCGGCGGCCGATTCGGCGGTGATCGTCGCATGCAACGGCCGCGTCAGTCGTCGCGCCTGTCGCACGACCTGTCCCGCGAACGCGCCGGTCACGAGCAGCGCCAGCGCAAATAGCGCTTCGTCGCCGCGCGGAATGCGCAATTCAGGCGTCGCGTAATAGCGATCGAATCCAATCACGTGCCACGCGTAGTACGCCAGCACCGACAAGTATCCAACGATGCTGCCCATCGTCGCGAACCACACGAGCGGCAGCGACAATCGCACCGCCGCCGACACGATCACCGGGAAATACAGCAGAATGATCGGCGCGCGCGGATCCGCACGCATCATGCCGAGCAGCGTCACCATCAGCAGGTCAAACGCCGTCGACGCATACTTCAGCCACGCCGGCAGGTATCGCCGCGACAGGCAGATGTGAATGGCGACGACGACGGCGAACCACGCGCCGGCTACGATCGTCGCGCCGATGTGATACTGCCCTGATTCGCGGGCCGCCCCTTCCGACGTCGACAGCGCAACAAGATGCCGCAGATAAAACGCGAAAACCGCCGCCAGTCGAATCAAATTCACGCGCGCTTCGCCGGCGAGCGACTCGATGCGGCTGCGCATGATCCAAGGGTCAAACGGGGCGGGCGGGGACGCGACGGCGGGGTCTCGTTGCACTCCCATTGTGTCTGAATACCATGGCCCGCGCGTTTTTGCATCGAACGACCGCCATTCAAGACAGACAGAGGAGCTTTCGCGTGTCCACGCCGTTCAAGATCGCCTTCATCGGGGCCGGCTTTATCGCCCGCCTGCACATGCAGAAGCTCAAGCTGCTGGAAAACATCGAGATCTGCGCCGCCGCGGATCCGAGCGAGATGTCGCTCAAGCGGCTCGCGCAGGATTTCCCGGAGGTGCGGCAGTTCGGCGATTACAAGGTGATGCTGAAGGAGACCGAGTGCGACGCGGTCGACGTCTGCACGCCGAACGGCCTGCACGCCGAGAACACGATCGCCGCCCTCGAAGCCGGCAGGCACGTCATCGTCGAGAAGCCGATGGCGATGAACGCAAAGGAAGCGCAGGCGATGCTCGACGCCGCCAAACGCAGCGGTAAGAAGCTCATCGTCGGCTTCCAGCACCGCTTCGACCCCAAGACAAAGCTGATCCGCGATCAAATCGCCGCCGACAGCTTCGGCAAGGTGCTCTACGTTCGCGCCCAGGCGCTGCGCCGCCGCGGCATCCCCAACTGGGGCGTCTTCGGCCGCAAGGAACTCCAGGGCGGCGGCCCGATGATCGACATCGGCGTCCACATCCTCGAAAGCGCGCACTACATGATCGGCTCGCCGCGTCCCATCAGCGCCAGCAGCGGCGCGTGGACCTACATGGGCAACAAGCCCAGCGAAGTCGCGTCGATGTGGCCCGAGTGGGACCACCGCACGTACAACGTCGAAGATTTAGCCGTCGGCATGATCCGCTTCGACACTGGCACCATCCTCGTCATCGAGAGCTCGTTCGTCGCGCACATCGAGAAGGACATTTTTAACGTCACCCTCATGGGCGAGAAGGGCGGCGCCGTCTGGGACACCAGCCAGATCTTCACCGACCACGGCGGCTATCAGATGAATATGACGCCCGGCTGGATCGGCAAATGGGACCCCTTCGACTACAAGATCAAACATTTTGTTGACGTCTGCCGCGAAGACCGCAAGAACGAGAGCACCGGCGAGCACGGGTTGATGGTGCAGAAGATGCTGGATGGCATCTACGAGTCGGCGGACAAGCGGCGGGAGGTTGTTATTGAATGACGAATGACGAAACCAGAAATCCGAATCAAATCCGAGTGACGAATGACGAAGCGCATGTTGGTTCGTCATTCGGGCTTCGTCATTGATTCGGATTTCTGGTTTCGTCATTCGGATTTCTGATTTTCCTCAGCGAGATTCTCCCCTCTCACGCCCCACATCCTGAACTAGATTCCACCGCGGGAGAGTGTTCTCATGCCCGACCGCGGCGTCATGTTTCAGTATTTCGAGTGGAACCTGCGCCCGGACGGCTCCCTCTGGCGCGAGCTTGCCTCCCGCGCCGCATACCTCAAACGCCTTGGCGTCACCGCCGTCTGGATGCCACCCGCCCACAAAACCATGGACGGCGCCACCGGCGTCGGCTACGCGGTCTACGACCTCTACGATTTAGGTGAGTTCGATCAAAAGGGTTCCGTCCGCACCAAGTACGGCACGAAAGACGAATACCTCGCGGCCATCCAGTCGCTGCACGACAACGGTATCCACGCCTACGCCGACATCGTGCTGAATCACCGCATGGGCGCGGATGAGACCGAAGAGGTCGAAGTCGAAGAGGTCGACTGCAACAATCGCAACGTCGTCACCAGCAAACCGTACAAGATCCGCGCGTGGTCGAACTATCTCTTCCCCGGCCGCGGCGACGCGTACTCGCCGTTCAAGCTGCACTGGCAGCATTTCAACGCGTTCGGCGCCGATGCGAATCAGCCTGATGTGAAAGGAAAAATCTTCCGCGTCGTCGGCAAAACGTTCGCCGGCGATGTCTGCTACGAGTTCGGCAACTTCGACTACCTGATGGGCGCGGACGTCGATCATTACCACGAAGAAGTGCGCGCCGAGCTCTCACAGTGGGGCGACTGGTTCGTCGACATCACGAAAATCGACGGCTTCCGCTGCGACGCCATCAAACACATCCCCGCCAGCTTCTTTAAGCAATGGCTGGCCGACCGGCGCTTGCCTCGTCGCGAAACCGAACTCTTCGCCGTCGGCGAATACTGGCATGGCGACATCGCCGAGCTCCAGAAATATCTCGCCGCGACCGAAGGCGCCATGCACCTCTTCGACGTCCCGCTGCACTTTCGATTTCTCGAAGCGTCGCAGAAAGGGCGCGACTTCCCGATGCCCGCGATCTTCGACAAAACGCTGGTGAAGGAAAATCCGCTGATGGCCGTCACGTTCGTCGACAATCACGACAGCCAGCCGGGCCAATCGCTCGAATCGTGGGTCGCCGACTGGTTCAAGCCGCTCGCCTACGCGCTGATCCTGCTCCGCAAGGACGGCTACCCGTGCCTCTTCTACGGCGACTACTTCGGCAACGCCGACCCGGCCCATCCGCTCGTCTCGCACCGCAAGCTCATCGACGATTTCCTCACCGCCCGCGCGAAGTACAGCTACGGCGATCAGCACGACTACTTCGATCACGCGCAGTGCATCGGCTGGACTTTCACCGGCGACAAAGAACACTCGGGCCAGATGGCCGTCCTCATGAGCACCGGCGACGCCGGCATGAAGACGATGAAAACCTTCCGTGGCGAGCAGACCTTCACAGACATCACCGGCCACTGGCCCGAGCCGATCACGACGAACGCGAATGGCGAAGCCGAGTTCAAATGCCCGGCGGGGAAGGTGAGCGTGTGGGTGAGCGACTAACGCTCTCGCTCCCTCTTCCCGGTACTCAGGGGAGAGGGTTGGGGAGAGGGGCGAGTGACGCGTGAGTCGCGTCGCGGTTGTACGCAGAAGCCGTCCAAGATGGCGAGCGCATTTCGACTCCATGTGCACCCCAACCCCTCTCCCCCGCCCTCTCCTCGGATTACCGGGAGGAGGGAGTTGGCGTCACTTCCTCTTCCCCGCCTTGATCTCAATCCCGCCGCGCTTCTGCTGCTGCATCGCCTCGCGCGCGATCTCCGCCTTCAGCTTCAGCCCCAGCACTTTCCCCGGCTCATCAAACACGATCCAGTCATAGGGCCCCGCAGTCAGCTTGCCGATGTCGGGCATCAGCGCATCCTCCGTCAGGTGCGCGCTGGCGACGAGGTAATTCATGCCGAAGATGCCGTCGAGCGTGCGCTTTTCCCGCGTCTTCGGGTCCTGCACGGTGATGTCGGTGACGAAGACCGGCGCCTTTTTGTAGACGATCGGGTCGCGCTCGCGGGTGGCGATGACGAGGGTGTCGAGGAAGAAGCCGGCCGCCTTTTTCGAGCCGCCGACGCCGCCGATCGTCAGCGTGAATTGTTCATTTTCCGGCACGCCGGCCAGCCGCGGCGACCCGGTGCCTTCGGTTCCTTCGACGTATTTGACGCCGACCTTCGCTGCCTGCGCGGATGAGATCATCGACGCCGCGGCACCGGTGTCGAGCAGCCAGCTTCCGGTTGAGGTCTGCTTCCCGATTGAGACGACGACGCCGTCGATGAATGGATTTTCTGCCATCGTCGGCGGATGAGAATTCGCCGGCTCCACGCGCGTGTACGGGGCGAACGATTCGTAGCGCAGCGCGATGTGCCGGTCGGTCTTCGGGATCTGTATGCGCCCGCGCTCGTAGACGGCCGTGCGGAGCGTGTCGCCGAACGTGTCGACCGGCTTCGGGTCGATCACGACGATGCGCCCCTTCATCACCGGCATCCCGACGACGTCGAGCCCGCCGGTGATCATCTGCATCAACCCGCCATTAAGCGGCCCGACCTGCGGGCGCACGGGGCCAACCGTGATCGGATACTCGTCAGGCGTGTCCGGCTCGCCCGTCCGCCCGAACGGCGCGAGCAGGATGAAGAGCGGCTCGCCGACGTGAAACTCATCCGTCCCGCCGACGCCGACGTCATGGAACACCACGTTGTCATTGCCCGCCTTCGCGCGCTTCACGCCCAGCGCATCCGCGGTGGTCGTGCTGAGCATGACGCCGCTCGCACCGGTATCGAGAAACGCCTGCACGTTGATCGTCTCTTCGCCCGACTTCTTTGCGACGAGCGGCTTGCCCTTCGCCTCGCGGCGGAGATGCAAATTCACCCGCGGCTGATCGAGCGCGGCAGGTTGGACGCCCTCGATCTCGACGGCGGAAGCGCACGGCGCGATAGCGAACGCGATGAGGAGAACACGCTTGAACATGACTACCCCTTTTCGTGGCTTGGGCGTCTCGCCCGAGCGCTCGGGCGA
>JAXDMN010000065.1:0-10292 GCA_034666045.1 Phycisphaerales bacterium
CGCAGAGGAGCAACTCGTCATGGCCAAGAAGAAAAAAACGATTGCGAAGAACAAGGACAAGAACAAGAATAAGTCGCTTCCAACGGGCAAATCAGCGAGTTCGAAGAAAAGCGCGAAGGCGTCGCGCAGCCCCGCTGACAAGCGAAGTCGCGCCAAGCCGGCCGATCGCGCGCCGGGTCGGGCAAGGCCCATGCTCGTCGCAGTCGGCGAGGCAGGCGGCGGCCTTTCCCAGGGCGACCGCGTTGCGCTGCGCGTCGACATCCTCCCCGGACTCGCGGGCCAGACCGGAACCGTCGACAGTGTCTTCAGCGATGGACAGGTGCAGGTCGAATTGGATGCGGAGTTCCGCGGGTTGCTCGTCGGGCCGGCGCCGCAGCACAAGTTCAAGCGGCTCTCCCCCGGCCTGGGACTCGTCGAGCCGCGCCCATTTCCGCCGCCGGGAGAATAAACTCAGGAGGAACCTGGGGTCGGTGGATCCCACCAGTTCTTCGCAGGCAACTCTTCCTGTACTTCCCTCTGAAGTCGGTCGAGCACGTCCCGCCTGGGCGCTGGATCGTCCCTCCCGAACAACAAGTCCATCTTCGCGTGCATATCCTCGATGAGGGGTACGGTGGTTGGGTCGAGCCGCCTCTCAGCTTGAAGCTTCCTTACCAGCCGCTGAGCCGCGGTGAACACTCCCTGATAGTCCGACCAGTTCTTGCTTGCGCCTTCGATCCGGGTCGGCAGGTTGAGAATTGGTTTCAGCACCCCCAACACGGCCGCGATCGTGCCGAGCGAGATCGTGAGCGATGGAACGGCCTTCAAGATCGCCAGAAGAGTCCCGGACGTTCCCAATGCCACGGCTATGTCGATCCCCAAGCTTATTCTCTGAAGGGTGCCCAGCTTTTCGCCGTAGTACTTCACGTTCAAACGGGACCGCCGATACAGATCGTACAGGTCACGGGCGACGGCAGAAGGATCGGCGATGGCGGGTATCTGTGGCGAAGTGGGAGCAACGCCGGCAGAGGTCGCGGACAGCCGCTCGAACCGGTCCTGCTCCGTTGGGCCGACGAGAAAGCCACCGAACTTCTGGTCCAAGGTGACTTGCACCTTGCCGTCGCTGAAGACGGTCTCAATGTCCCCGGTCTGCCCCACTAAGCCAGGCATGACATCCTTGAGCAGGCGCACCCGATCCCCCTTCGACATCCCGCTGCCACCACCCCCGCCGCCTGCAGCCGCCTGCGTCATCTTGCGCTCCTGTACGCTCAGTATAAGCTGAACGCCAACTTGCTTGCGACGCGCCGCCGCGAACCACCTTCGCGCGCACCGGCTGCGTGGGGTTGCGGGGCACAGTCGCGGGTGCGCGACGCATGGGCGGGACGCGCATGCTACGGGTTGGGGCGTCGCGCCCCGATGCTCAACACACACATCGGTGCCCCATCTGTGCCCATCGGTGGCTAAACTGTTTTCCCGTCTACGCCGTCAGAATCGGGAACTTCGTGCTGCTGATCGGGAGATGGGAGTACTCCTCCACCAGCCGCCGGTATTCCTTCGCCACCTTTCGCGCCTTGCGCTGCAGGGTGTACAGGCCGACCGTGTTTACCGTGCCGCGCATTTTGGTTAGGGCGGTGTCCCAGTCCTTCATGTCGACCAGGCCGAACCAGGTGAAGCCGATGATGGGGACGCCGTCTTCTCTCAGGCGCAGGAGATTCATCCACTCTTTCCAAAGCCATTCGACCGCGTGGTTGGCGGTGCGATTCGTCTCGGTGTGCATGACGGGAAGACGATAGCGGTCGAAATACTGGCGGGTGATCACGTAGTAGCCATAAACATCGCCGGCGCCGATGCTGCGACCGTCGGGTTTGAGGATGTGCTCGTTGGTGATGTAGTAATCGGTCCCCATGATGCAGTGCGTGCGCAGGGGGCGCTGCTCCATGAACCAGTTGTATTCCTCGGCGGAAATGTTGTTGGCCAGGATGTAGCGGTACATGGTGGCGGTGACGTCGTGGCCGAAGAGAAGATCGAGCGAGAGAAAACGGCGCTCGTTCATGAAGTGGGCCTGCGTGACGAGATCGGGGGAGCCGGGGTGGACGTATTCGGTCGATTCGCTGTAGATGAAGATCGCGTCGGGGCGGAGATCTAAAATCGCTTTCATGGCGAGGATGCTCGCCTTCACGCAGTGCTTGATGTTGGTGACGAAGGCGGTGTCGGATTGCAGGCGCTCGTTCCACCAGCCGAAGGCGGCGGAGAAGAGCGCGGTGACATAAATCTCGTTCACCGGCGTGTAGTAGCGCACCCACGGATAGCGCTCGGCGAAGGCGTGGGCGTACTCGGCAAAACGGTCGGGCCATTCCGGGTTTTGGAAATCGCGCAGAAAATCCGGGAGGCCGAAGTGGACGAGGTCGATGATCGGGACGATGCCGAGGCGGCGCATCTCGGACATGATCGGGTCGAGCTGCGACCAGTCGTACTTTCCTGGTCCGGTCCAGATTTTGTAAATGGGCGGGCCGTAGCGGAGGTAGCGGAGGTTGAGCTCGCGGACGAGCTTCAGGTCGGTCTTCCACATGTCGTAGTGGCCGGTGTCGCGGAGCTGGTCGACGCGGACGTTGCCCTCGATGGTCGGACAAGAACACTCGATGCCGACGGCGAACATGAAGCGCAGCGAGTCGACCGGATCGGCGACGCGAATGGCGGGAGTGGAGAGGGGTTTGCCGGTCACGATGGTTCAGTTAGTCACGAGAAGCGGGGAAATGGCAAGGGAGAAAAAACGCGAGGAGGAACCACAGATGAACACAGATGGACACGGATAAGGCGTGAGATGTCGAGCAGAAACATTCATCATCCGTGTTCATCCGTGTTCATCTGTGGTTCCAATTCCTTCAAAACTCCGCGTGCCTGGGGACGCGCGGGAACGGGATCACATCCCGCACGTTCTGCATCCCTGTGGCGTACATGATGGTGCGTTCGAAGCCGAGGCCGAAGCCGGCGTGGGGGACGGTGCCGTATCTTCGCAGGTCGCGGTACCAGTTGTAGGTTTGCTTGCTCAAACCCATCTCGTCCATGCGGCGGTCGAGGACGTCGAGCCGTTCTTCGCGCTGCGAGCCGCCGATGATCTCGCCGATGCCGGGGGCGAGGACGTCCATGGCGGCGACGGTTTTTTCGTCGTCGTTGAGGCGCATGTAGAAAGCTTTGATCTCTTTCGGGTAGTTCATGAGGACGACGGGTTTTTTGATGTGCTCTTCGGTGAGCCAGCGCTCGTGCTCGGATTGGAGATCCATGCCCCATTTGACGGGGAACTCAAACTTCTTGCCCGACTTCTCGAGGGCGGCGATGGCGTCGGTGTAGTCGATGCGCTCGAAGCGGGAGTTGATGAATTTTTCAAGGCGCGAGATGCACTCCTTGTCGATGCGCTCGGCGAAGAATTTCATGTCGTCCTGCCGCTCGTTCAGTAGCGCGCGGAGGATGTATTTTAAAAATGCTTCGGCGAGATCGGCGTCGGCTGAAAGATCGGCGAAAGCGATCTCCGGCTCGATCATCCAGAACTCGGCGAGGTGGCGCGGCGTGAAACTCCACTCGGCGCGGAAGGTGGGGCCGAAGGTGTAGACTTTCGACAGGGCCATCGCGTAGGTCTCGACGTTCAACTGGCCGGAGACGGTGAGGCTGGCTTCCTTGCCGAAGAAATCCTGTGAAAAATCGATCTTGCCGTCCGGCGTGCGCGGCATGTTGTGGAAATCGAGCGTGCTGACGCGGAACATTTTCCCCGCCCCCTCGGCGTCGGACGTCGTGATGATCGGCGTGTGCACCCAGTAAAAACCGTTTTCGTGGAAGAAGCGGTGGATGGCCATGGACAGCGCGTGGCGGACGCGGGTGATGGCGCCGAAGGTGTTCGTGCGCGAGCGGAGGTGGGCGACTTCACGCAGATATTCCATCGAATGCGGCTTGGGCTGGATCGGGTACGTCTCCGGATCTTCGACCCACCCCACCACTTTTATTTCCGTCGCCTGGATCTCGTAGGCCTGGCCTTTGCCTTGGGACTTGATGAGTTTGCCGGTGACGATGACGGAGCACCCGGTGGTGATTCTAATAACTTCGGATTGGTAATTCGGCAGTTCGCCCGGGGCGACGATCTGGATGGAGTCGAAGCAGGAGCCGTCGTTGACGGTGAGGAAGGAAAATCCGCCTTTGCTGTCACGGCGGGTGCGGACCCAGCCTTTGAGGGTGACTGTTTCGTTGTCACCGGCCCCTCCTGAGGCGGTGAGGGCTTGGGCTACGGACACATCGGCCATCGGTTCGCTCCTTCGATAACGACGCGCGGGGCAGACGTTATCGCGTTGGAACCGTTGGGGCAATGCGCGCTTGCCTCATCGCTTAAATAGACGGCGGAGGTTTCGCGCGCCGTGCACGACGCGGACCACTTCGATGCCGTCGTCGATCGGCTGGTAAAAGATCAGGTAGCTGCCGACGGGGAAGCTGCGGATGTTCGCCAGCAACTCGGGCCGCGCGGGACCGGCGCTCGGGAATTCGGCGAGCAAGGTAAAGTTCTTGTCGATGGTGTCGATCAGCCGAAATGCGGCGTCCTCATTATCGCGCGCAACGTAGAGGAGGATCTCCCACAGGTCGTCTTCGGCCGCTGGCGTGCGGATCACCCGGGGCATTGATTATGAAGCCTTGGTGCGGGCGAGATGTTCGTGAAGGCGGCGCTTCAGCGCTTCAGCATCCCACGGCTTGGATTCGCCGCGCGCGGCCTGCTCGGCGCCGATCGCAATCATGGCGCGGAGTTCGGCGACGTCCTCGGCGGTCCATTCTTCCTGCGCCCGCGCACCGGCGAGTAGATCGTTGACGGCGGCGCTGGCGGAGGGATAGGCGCCGCTGCTGACTTTCTTCGCGATGAAGCGCTGGGCTTCGGGATCGAGTTCGATGTTCATAGCGTCACCGCCGCCATTATATCACGAGGATCGATAGGGTCGCATGTCCATGGTCGGGTAGCGCAGCGCGACGGCGGCGCGGGTTTCGGCGTTCCAGTAGGGATCGCCCGGCGGTGGGAAGCCGAGGACTTCTCGTTGCCGCGGCGTGGCGCGGGCGATGAATTGTTGCAGCTCCGGCTTTTCGCCCATCTGGCTCCATTGGTGGTAGCCCTGGAAGTTCTTTGTCGCGGAGCGCCAGACGAGGTGGTGGCTGAGGCGGACGCCGTCTTTCGCGGTGATGTCGCTGGCGCGGTGCCAGGTGCGCATGCCGAAGAGAAACAGGTCGCCGGCGTTGGCGAGGATCGGTTTCTCGTGCTCGTATAACTTCGCGTCCTTCTTGCGCGTGCGGTGCGTCGGCCAGAGCGGGAGACTTTTTGTTTGCTCCTGCGAGACGACGTAGGTGGGACCGAGATCGGCGCCGACGTCGCTGTAGTAAAGGATCATGTTCACCTGCCGGTAGTCGCCGTCCTCGCGCGGGACGACCAGACTGTTGCCCTGGTAGTCGAGGTGCAGGCCCTGAGAAAAATCGCCGGTGCCGGCGTACTTGGCCCAGATGGCGGCTTGCGAGAGGAGCACGCTTTCATTGCCGAGGATGCGCTCGACGAAGCGGATCAGCTCCGCGTGCGTGCTGATGTCGTTGAGCGTGTCGTTGGCAAAGGGGAACTCGACCTGAAGGTGTTCCGGGTCCTCGTAGATCGAGCCGTAGCGCTGCGGCGTGGCGGAAAGTTCCTCGGCGGTGGGGAAATACTGGAGCATGCCGGCGCGCCCGGCCGCCAGCTCGGCTTTCGTCAGGAAGCCGGGAATGACGGCGTAGCCGTGGCGGAGGTATTGCTCGATCTGCTTTTCGGTGATGCGCACGGCTAAGGCTTTTATGTCGCTGAACCGGGAAGCTCAAGGCGCGATTGACGGCGGATGATGAGCGTCAGGCCATCGCGGTTAGGGCTTGATCCGCGCGTACTTTCGGCCGAGCTTGAGGACGGTGGGCCTGGCGAAGGTGTACTCGCGCTGGAAGTCGGTGACTTTTTCGCCGTCGAGTTGCACCGCGCCTTCCTTGATCTTTCGGATCGCTTCGCTGTTCGACGCCGCGAGTTGGGCCTGCACGAGGAGCGGCGCGAGTTTTTGCGGCGCGGGGCCGACGGAGAATTCGGGGATGTCGTCCGGCGCTTCGTGCTTGCGGCGGCGGTCCCAGTCGGCCTGGGCTTGCGTCGCCGCGTCTTCGCCGTGCAGCCAGGTGATGATCTGGCGGGCGAGGGACATCTTCGCTTCGTTGGGGTTCGCGGCGATCTGCTGCTTCGCGGCGTCCATCGGGAGTTCGGTTAAAAACTGGTAGTAGCTCTCCATCAGCGCGTCGGGCAGCGACATGACTTTGCCGTACATGCCGTCGTTGCCGGCGGGCGGGTCGGTGACGGCGATGTAGTTGCCCTTCGACTTGCTCATCTTCGCCGCGCCGTCCGTGCCGACGAGCAGCGGCGTAACGATGACGACCTGCGGCTCCTTCCCCTGCTCCTTCTGAAACTCGCGGCCGACGAGGTTGTTGAAGAGCTGATCGCTGCCGCCCATCTCGACGTCGGCGTCGATCGCGACGCTGTCCCAGCCTTGCAGCAGGGGGTACATCAGCTCGTGCAGGTGGATGTCGACCTGCTTGCTGAAGCGTTCGTGAAAATCCTCGCGCGCGAGCAACTGGGCGACGGTCTTGCGCGCGAGCAGGCCGATGACGTCCATCATCGTCATGCCGCCGAGCCATTCGCCGTTGAAGCGGACTTCGAGGTGTTTTTCGTCGGTCAATAAAATCTTGCCGATCTGCGCGACGTAGGTTTTCGCGTTCGCGTCGATCTGGGCGGGGTCGAGCTTGGGGCGCAGCTCGTTTCGGCCGGTCGGATCGCCGACGCGCGCGGTGTAGTCGCCGATGATGATGACGGCCTTGTGGCCCCATTCCTGAAACTGGCGGATGATCCGCAGCGGGACGGCGTGGCCGAGCGTGACGTCCGGCGCAGTTGGATCCATGCCGAACTTGATGCGCAGCGGCTTATTGGTTTTCTCGGCGCGCTCGAGCTTCTTGCGGAGCTCGTCCTCGCTGAGGATTCGCTCGGCGCGGCGGGACAAGGCGGTGATTTGCTGGTCAATCGTCATCGTGGTTGACATAAAGCGCGCTGCGGATTGTACGGGGATCACACGAAGTTCAAAAACAGGAACGTCGAGCTGATGTTGAACAGCGCGTGCATCACGATCGGCACCCACAGGCTGCCGGTGCGTTCGTAGGCATAGCCGAGGCAGACCGACAAGAGGAAGATCAGCGGCGCGGTCCAGAGCGGATGCACCAGCGCGAAGACGATCGAGGTGATGATCACCGCGAGCCAGCGCGCGCCGACGGAGCCACCGCTGGCGAGGGCGGCGTATTCGATCCGCGGCGGCGGCTCGTACTCAATGGGCGGCGGCATCGGCAGCACGTGGCCGACGGGGGGAAGCATCGAATCGCGCACGATGCCGGGCGGCGCGTCGAAGGGCGGCACGATGACGGTCATGCCCTCGGGCGCCGGCGGCGCGAGCGCGGAGCGGCCCGACATCAGCCGCACCAGCAGCGTTTGCATGTGCCCTCGGAAGAGCAGCTCCTCGAACAGCGGCGCCATGACGCAGGCGCCGAAGACGAGGATCATCTTCGCGATGGGCGAAGCCTCTTTCATCGCGGCGAGCATTTCGTGCTCGCTCGGGTGCTTGAAGTGGATCCAATCGTAGAACGCGCCGAGCAGCGAGCTGGCGCCGAAGATCAGCAGCATGGCGATCACGCCGCCGATCACGCCGGTCACGATTCGTCGCGGCAGGCGCGCCAGGGTGATGCCGATCGGACGCCACAGCCCGGCCATGAGATCGCCCGCGAGGACGATCAGCATGGCGACGAGCGACGGCAGCGTGGCGACCAGTGCGAGATCGGACGCAGTGAGGTGCTCGGTCGAGAAGTGCTCGCCGCCGGTCGCGCGCGCGTGCTGGTAGGCGCGGATCGCGAAGAAGGCGACCTGCCCGCCGATCCAGCATCCGCCGCCGATCACCAGGATGAGCAGGATCGGAAAGACCGGCGAACCGGGCGGAAGTCGCCATGGACCGGCGATGCTGCCCGGCCGAAAGACGCCGGCCAGCGCGGCGCCGAGCAGACCGAGGCCGAGGAGAATGACGCCGGCGAGGATCACCGCCGGGCCGGACGGCTTCTCCGGTTGCGTTGCGGTCGTCGTGGGCGTCAAGGTGGGCGGCGGCGTGGGGACCGGCACCGGCACCGGCGCAGGGACGGCCGCCGCGAGCGCGAGCGACGAGGCGCTGGTGATCAGCAGCAGAGCGAGCAGAATCCGGGGCAAAATTGACATTCGCGCGATCCGGTTTACAGTTGCCGCCCCCGTGTTCGGGGGCGCAGGCGACACGTGACACGCGCTTCGCCCGGCGCGCCGCGCGGTCCCGCCCGAGCGGGCGGCGGATTGTACGGTCCCGCGCCCCGCGCGTCGATTTGGTCCGGCGAAAACCCCCGCGACTCCGATGGCCTCCGTCCTCGATCAAATCCTCCAGACCAAGCGCGAGGAAGTCGCCCGCCGCAAGATCGACCGGCCGGTCGAGTCGCTGCGTGAAACGATCCACACGCTCGGCCGCCCGCGCAATTTCTTCCAGGCCGTCACTACGAAAACCAAGAAGCCGCTCAACCTCATCGCCGAGGTGAAGAAAGCCTCGCCCAGCGCCGGCGTCATCCGCGCGGACTTCGATCCGGTCAAGATCGCACAGGCGTACGAAGCCGGCGGCGCGGATGCGCTGAGCGTGCTGACCGACGAGAAATATTTCCAGGGCCATCTCGATTTCATCCACGCGATTCGCGACGTGGTGAAACTCCCGGTGCTGCGGAAGGATTTCATCATCGACCCGTACCAGGTGTACGAGAGCCGCGCCGCCGGCGCCGATGCGATCCTGCTCATCGCCGAAGCCCTGGCGGTGAACGAGCTGATCGACCTGCAAATCCTCGCGACGGAGCTGAACATGACCGTGCTGATCGAAGTGCACGACATGGACAACCTCATTCGCGTACGCGACCGCGTCATCGGCTTCCCGCACCGCAGCTACTCGCTGCTCGGCATCAACAACCGCGACCTGCGGACGTTCAAGGTCGACCTGGGCAACACGCTGCGGATGGCGGAGCTGGTGGAAGACCGGCAAGTGCTCGTGAGCGAGAGCGGGATCGACAGCTACGAGGACATCAGGAAGCTGGAGGAGGCGGGTGTTCGCGCGGTGCTCGTTGGGGAGAGCTTGATGCGCAGCGAGGATATTCCTGGGAAGATCAGAGAGATGTTTGGGGTGTAAATCCGAAATACGAAATACGAAATACGAAACAAATTCAAAGGAAGAAACAAGAAATGACCGAAACGGGATTAGCCGTTTCGGTCATTTCTGTTTTTAAGGTTTCTTCCTTGCTTCGGATTTCAGATTTCGTGCTTCGTGCTTTCCTACAACCCTCCTGGTCCGCCCGGCTGCTGTCCGCCCTGCATCTGCATGTACGTCTGCATCCCCGCTGCGATGACGCTTTGCAGGGTTTGCGTGGGGGCGTAGCCGTCGAGGCGGATGGCGCTGCCGTCGGTCGAGATCGTGCCGCCGAGCGGCGCGAGGTTCTGCGGGACCTGGAAGTTGATCGGCATGCCGAACGCCTTCGCGTAGGCGGCGGCGCTGGTCGCGATCTGGTCGATCGAGACGAACCACGCCGCGAGTCGCTCCTTCGGGAGCTGGTCGGCGGTCGACTTGAGCGGCGGCGCGGCGCTGAGCAGGTCCTGATCGGTCTTGGCCGCGGCGACGAGCTCTTTGAGCAGCGCGTCCGTCGCGCCCGTCGCGGTGACGAGCTTGTCGTTGCCGATCGCCGCGACGAAGGCATTGATCCCGCCGGGGCCGTACATCCACGTCATCATCTGCTGCGCCTGCATCTGCTGCGGTGTGGGGCGCTGTCCGGGCGGCGGCGCGAAGGTGGTCTGCATCTGGTTGAACGCGACGCCGTCAATGGTCTTGGCGTTGGCGGTCCAGCTCGTCTTGACTTCCTGCTGCGCGGCGGGTCCGCCGAAGATGCCCATCAGCGCCTGCTGCGAGTCGAACATCTTGTGCGCCGTTTCGAGCAGCACCGGCGCGTTGCCGCGCTGGACGGAGACGATCTGGAGGATCGCTTCCTGCCCGATAAGCCCCTGCGGTGCGACCCAGCCGAAGCTTTGGCCCTTCATGTTGCCGATGTACGTGCGCATGGCGGCGAGGTAGTCCTGCATCGGCTTGCCGTCGGGGCCGAGGGTGGCGAGTTCCTTCTCGATCGGGGCGACGAATTCGTTGATTAACTTCGTGCCGACG
>JAXDMN010000066.1:0-3336 GCA_034666045.1 Phycisphaerales bacterium
GAACGGCGCCGCGCCGGTCGGCATCTGGGTCGCCGGATCGAACCGCGTCACCATCCAGTACAACGAGTCGTACAACAACCACACGCGCACCAGCACGGACGGCGGCGGGATCGATCTCGACTGGGACACGAACAATTCGATCGTGCAATACAACTACACGCACGGCAACGACGGTCCCGGTTATCTGCTCTGCCCGGCCAAAAAAGGCGGCAGCAACAACGTCCTGCGCTACAACGTCAGCGAGAACGACGGTCGCAAGAATGGCGTCGGCGGCATCCAGCTCTACGGCAACGTCACCGGCGCGCAGATCTACAACAACGTCGTCTACATGAGCAATAAGAACGGCTCGAGCGCGTTCCGCGCCCACGACATCGGCTCCGGGGGCAAGGTGCCGAAGAACGTCCAGGTCCGAAACAACATCTTCGTCTCCACGGGCGGCGCAAAGGTACTGAACATCACGGCGGGCGTCGCGAAGAAGGGCTCGATCAAATTCGCCGGCAACTCGTATCACGCGACCGGCGGATTCCGAATCCAATGGGGCGGCAGCGGCTACGGCAGCCTCAATGCCTGGCGCAAATCGAAGGGCCAGGAAAAGCTCAACGGCCGCGCGACCGGCGTGCAGGGTGACCCGAAGCTGAACCGCGCCGGCAAGGGCGGGACGATCGGCGACACCGCCAAGCTGCGCAACCTCAGCGCGTACAAGCTCAAGAGCAATTCCCCGCTGATCAACCGCGGGGTGTCGCATCCCGGGATGCTTTCGGCGCTGGTGAAGCTCGACTTCTTCGGAGATAGCGCGATCAAGGGTGGGAAGCACGATATCGGGGTCGACGAGGCGAAGTAGATTTTATCTTGCTTGCGGTTTCGCACCGAGCATTTGCCGGGCCGCTTCGCAGGCGTCACATCCCGGACGATTGCACAGCAACGTCTGCGAATTGCGACGGAGCAATTCTGCTGTGGCGTCAACGACGTCGCGCGCCCGCATCAACTGCAACCGCGCATCCCCGATTTTTCCCTCGACAATCGCGCCGCGCGCACGCAACGGTGGACCGAGCACCGGATCCCAGGCGTCGCTGCATCCTGGTCGGCGCAATTCGACTTCTTCAATGGTTCCGTCGCTGCGCACGACTCGCGCCCGTCGCTTTCGATCGAGGTACGGCATCGCGAGCAGCTCTTCCGCGACGTGCGCCATCGAATTCGCAAAATGCCCGACGCCAATGAGCAGCGCCCACGCGTTGCGCTCCCACAGCCGCCATACGGGACTGCCGGCCGCGAAGGCGTGAACCATCTCGTGCCCCGCGAGGATCGCCGCCGCGTCGGGGCCGACGCCGGCGAGTGAATGCGTCGGATGAAGGCTTCGCACTGCGTCCGGGCGCGTGCGGAAGAACTCCGTGATCACGCCGTCATAGGAGGGAGCTGTCGCGGGGTCGTAGGCGTCGTTGCCGTAATTGAACGTCGGCACGAACACCGATCCGCCCGGTGAAACCGCATCGACCAGCGCCGCCGCGACCACGGCCGGACCGCCTTCGATGCCGCCGGGACCGAAACTTTTGTAGGACGAGTGGGCGATGACAAAATCGCCCGGCCGCACGCCGAGCGAGCGAATCGCATTGACGATTCCGTCGCGCGTGACGCTCATGGGTCAGCTTCCGATCCGCGCCAACCCCCACAGCAGGATGAGGATGCCGACGCACATCAGCGCCGCAACCGCGAACCCGCCCCAGTGCACCAGCCGCGGATATTTCAGTTCCAGCGCGTTCGCCTGCGAGCTGCCGGCGTAAATGATCGGCACGCCGGCGTCGATCAGCTTCTGTTCCTGGCCGACCGGGGTGTTCAGGAGCATGAAGAAATCGTCCACCTGCTTCTTTGGGGGCGGCGGCGTGAGCAGCGAGACGACGATCAGCGTCACCACGCCCGCCGGCAGGTAGCAGAGCATCAGCTCGAAGACAAATTGCTCCCGGCCGTACATGCCGATCCACGGCGGCAGCGTCACGAAACGTTGCACCAGCATGCCGACGGGTCCGAACAACGACCACGCGAAGAAAAGTACGGCGATCGCCGCCCACGCGCCCGGCGCGTTCGCGCGTCGCCACAACACGCCGGCCCAGACGATGACGCCCATGATGGCGGCGAACTGGAGGAGCATCGTCAGCGCGTTGGCGACGGTGCCGAGCGACATCGCAAGGACGACGCCGATCGCGACGAGGAAGATGCCGGACACGCGTCCGAAAATGAGCACCGCGCGATCGCTCGCCTGCGGGTAGAAGACGCCTTTGAACAGGTTCCGCGACGCCAGTGCGGAGGAATTCACCATCTGCGCCGACAGCGTTGCCATCTGCGACGCGAAGATCGCCGCGAACATCAGCCCGAGCAATCCGTGCGGCAGCAGCACGCGCATCGCGGTGCCGAAGGCGAGCTCGCGCTGCTCGAGCGGTTTGACCTGATCGGGCGGCAACTGCTTCTGCGCCACCATCGCCGCCAGGATGATGCCGGTGAAGACCCACCCCATCGCGCAGAAGCGCTTGATCATCGTGCCGTACGTGTAGCCGACGCGGCCCTCGAGTTCCGTCTTGCCCGAAGCGAACGCCGCGACGATGCCGGGCTGTGCCACGAACCCGATCAGCGCCGTCAGCGTCGCCGCCATCACCCACCGCGGCGTGAACTCGTGCCCGGTCGCGGTCAGCGAGAACATCGCGTCCGGCAGCGCCTCGTGCATCCCCTTGAATCCGCCGATGCGATAGAGACCAAACGGCACGAGCAGCAGCGACATGATCACGATGAGCGGGCCCTGGATCGATTCGGTGACCATCGTCGCGCGAATCCCGCCGGCGAAGCCGTAGCTGACGAAGACCACTGTCATCGCCAGGATCGCCCACCCTTCGTTGATCGTCCCGCCGGCGACGGAATGAAAAATCGTCGACGTCCCCTTGAGCACCACGCCGATCGATACGCTCATCTTCAGCACGCCCATGATCGAATAGAGGATCGCGAGACTGTGATCGTAGCGGACGCGAAAAAAGTCGGCGGTGGTGACGAAGCGCGTCCGCCGAATGTACGGCGCGAGCAGCCAGAAGATCGGGGTGAGCGGCAGGTACAGGTACGTGTACCAGATGCCGGCCAAACCTTTCTGGTATGCGCCGCCGATGACGCTGACCGGCTCGTCGGCGTGGCTGGCCGTGCCGAGCGCGTGCATCATCAAATAAAACTTGCTGAACCTTCGCCCGCCAGCGTAGTAGTCGCCGCTCGTCTTGATCTTCAGCGCCTGGTACAGCCCGAGCCCGAGCGTGAGCAGCAGGTAGGCGACAATGACGGCGAGGTCGATCCAGGCGATGTGCTCGC
>JAXDMN010000067.1:0-15070 GCA_034666045.1 Phycisphaerales bacterium
TCGGGAGTGAGTTGCGCGAGCATTTGCGTCAGATCGAGTTTTGCGTCGACTCCGGACGAAACCGGGGCGCTCGATGAAGCGAGCGATCCTGTGACGGATGTCGTTTCATCGAGTCCACGGCTCTTGCGAGTTCGTCTCCACATGCGGACCCGGTTGATCAGGATCCGCACGAGCCAGGTCCGCGCGCTCGACTCACCACGGAATTTTCCCGCGGACGCCAGCGCGCCGACGAGCGTTTCCTGGACGATGTCTTCCGCTTCGGTCGAGTTGCCGGTCATCGCATGCGCGACGCCGTACAGGTAACGCGCGTGGCGGTCGAGCAGCGTCCGGAAGGCCGCCTGATCACCCCGGCCGATCTGTGCCAACAGTTCGGTATCGTCCGGCACCGGTGCTGCGCCTCGCCTGTTTCGCTGCGGCGCCGCCGGCGCCCTTTGCCTGCCCCCGTACAGTTGCAGAGATGTAATGAAATCTTCCGCCCGGGGCAAAAAAAGAGCCCCCGCACGGTTTAACGCATGCGGGGGCCGGTTATTCGGGCGGAAATCGGCTGGATCTACTGCTGCGCCGTGGCAATGGCCGCGGAATCCGCGGTTTCGAACTCCACTTTGTCTTCCATCGGCGTCGAATCGATGATCTTCTGCAGATCCGCGATGCTCTTGACCGCCTTGCCGGCGATCGCCTTGATGATGCTGCCCTGCTTGATGCCGAGCTTCTTGGCGATTTCGGGATTCTCCAGGCCGACGACGTAGACGCCCTGCATCTCGACCTCGCCCGGCTTGGACCAGTTGAGCGGGACGGCGCTGAGCGTGATGCCGCGCCAGCGCAAACGCTGGGTCTCGCGATTGATCGCCAGCGGCGGCATGGGTCGGCGCTTCGGGGTCACGAGCACTTCCAACTGCTTCTTGTCGCGGAAGACCTGGAGCGTCGAGGGCTGATCGACCTTGGAGTGCCCGATGATGCGGATGAACGCATCGCTGTCGCGCACCGGCTCATTGTTGACGGCGACGATCACGTCGTTCGCCTTCAACTTGCTGCCTTCGGCGGGGCTCTTCGCTTCGATCGCTTCGATCTTCGCGCCGCCGTCTTTCACGCCGGCGTGGTTGCGTTCCTTGTAGGTCGGGTCGGCGACGGTGACGCCGAGGAAACCATAGACGACTTCGCGCCCCTGCTTGAGCTGCTCGACCTGGCTGATCATCGCGTCGGTGATCGGGATGGCGAAGCCGATGCCGTTGGTCTGCTTCTGCGGGAGGATGACGGCGGTGTTGATGCCGATCACTTCGCCCGCGAGGTTGAAGAGCGGGCCGCCCGAGTTGCCCGGGTTAATCTCTGCGGTCGTCTGGATCAGGTTCGAGTAGAGCCGGCCTTCCTTCGAGGAAAGTTTCGGCAGCGAGCGTTCGGTCGCCGAGACGACGCCGACCGACATGGCCATTTCGCCCTCGGCGGCCATGCCGTAGGGGTTGCCGATCGCGATGGTCCACTGCCCGCGCTTGACGACGACGCCCGGCTTGGCCATGGCGACGACCGGCATGCCGGCCGCGGGAATTTTCAGCACGGCCAGGTCAGAGCGCGGATCGGACCCGATCACGATCGCGGGATAAACGCGGCGGTCGTCGGTGGTGACCCAAAGCTGCTCGGCCTCGCAGATCACGTGTTCGTTGGTGAGGATGTAGCCGTCGGAATCGATGAAGAACCCGGTGCCGACGGTTCGGGTGGTCTTGCTGAGGAAGGCGTCGAGCTTCTGCGGGTTGAGCGCTTCGTGGCGCAGCGCGTCGTCGCCCTCGATGGGGGTGCACGATGCGGAGATCGCGACGACGGTCGGCGCTACGCGATCGGCGACGGCGCCGAACTGCGATTGCAGACCGGTCAGGTCTAACGTGCTGACCGCCTGGACGTCAGATGTATTGGTAGTCAGACCCCCGGCGGCGGCGAAGGATTCCTGGTGGAAGCCGACAACCGACGGCAGAGAGAGGATCGAAAATAACGACAGCGTCGCGGCCAACCCACGCCGGCCACTTCGCGCGAACGAACAGCGTCCCATTTACAGACCCCGCTGCGGTCCACCACACCCGCCGGCGAGCACCTTCCGGCCCTTCATGGCCAGGATCGGCGAAAGCCGGCGAACAAACCGTGGTGTCCCAACCGTTCAGCCCCGGCTCAGGACCCAGGCCCTGTGCCGCACATGTCATCGGCGTTGCCGCGCCGCCAACATGCGTACAACATTGATGCAATCGGCAGGCCGAGGGGGGAGGATTACGGATCCAGCCCTCACGACCGGCTTTTTTTCGCCAACGTTCGGCCGACGGGTCTGATAATGCGGGAATTTCTCAAGTTCCCGACGGCCGGCGTAGCGACCTCTTCCCATGAAGTACTACGCCGGCCGCGGTCGCTTGTTTGCTTCTTAGGCACCCGCCTCCGCCGTGCCGCTTGATTCAGCCGACTGCTTCGCGTCGCCAAGCATCCCTTTGCTCACCAACACAGCCTGGCGAATCTCTGCGGCCAGGTCTTTGTTCTCGAAAAGGAACTGCTTGGAGTTCTCGCGGCCTTGCCCGAGCCGCGTGGTCTTGTAGTTGTACCAGGCGCCGCTCTTCTCCACGACGTTACACGTCACCGCCAAGTCGATCAGGTCGCCCTCATACGAGATGCCGCGATCGAACATGATGTCGAACTCGGCGTCGCGGAACGGAGGAGCGATCTTGTTCTTGACGACACGCGCACGCGTGCGAGCGCCGATGGAAACTTCCGCCTCCTTGATGGTCTGCGTTCGACGCACGTCAATACGGACCGACGCGTAGAACTTCAGTGCCCTTCCACCCGGCGTGGTTTCGGGATTCCCGAACATCACGCCAATCTTCTCGCGGATCTGATTGATGAAGATAACCGTCGTGCGGCTTTTCGCAATCGCCGCGGTCAGTTTTCGCATCGCCTGCGACATCAGGCGGGCCTGAAGGCCGACGTGACTGTCACCCATCTCACCTTCGATTTCCGCCCGCGGGATCAGGGCGGCGACGGAGTCGATGACGATGACGTCGACGGCGTTGGAGCGAACGAGGAGCTCGCAGATTTCCAATGCTTGCTCGCCGGTGTCCGGCTGCGATACGAGCAGGTCGTCGAGCTGCACGCCGAGGCGCTTGGCCCACGACGGATCGAGTGCGTGCTCGGCGTCGATGAACGCGGCGACGCCGCCGAGTTTTTGCGCGCTGGCGACGATGTGGAGACAGAGCGTGGTCTTGCCGGACGATTCCGGGCCGAAGATTTCGAGGATTCGCCCGCGCGGGACCCCGACGCCGCCCAGGGCGATGTCGAGCGAGAGTGAGCCGGTCGGGATGCCATCCGCGCTGACGCGGGCGGTCCCTTCGAGCTTCATGACGGAACCCTTGCCGAACTGCTTTTCGATCTGCTGAACGGCGCGATTCAGCGCAGAATCGCGTGCAGGGTCGGACTTGGGGGTTTCCTTCATGACTGGTTTCGCAGGGCCAGCGGCGGATGCCGCTTTAGCGGCTCCGGACCCAACCGGGGCGCCGCTCGCACCCGCGCCCTGAAGGGCGGGCTTAGCATCCGCTACGGGAGCGGGTTTGGCACCCGGGGCAGTCGCGGTTGCGGTTGCGGAGGAGCTGGACGAAGCGGGGGAAACGGACGACGAGTCGGGACGGTCTTTCTTCCCGTCCTTTTCAGGGAACTTGGCCACGCGGGCCTCCTTATGTGTGCGCGCCGGGTATGTTTGTCAGCCGGCGGTGCTCTGCGGTCGGGGGCGTTGTGCCTAATCCGACCGACGCGAGCGATGAGTGACTTTTGCGGGCGTCCATTCCATCGTGACGCCACGCTCGGCTGGACTTGACGGAAGTCACCAATGCCCGTCTTGGTCCAGGGGTGGAAGAGAATGTGGAAATGCGACCTTGGTCGCGCGCCCCCCCATGAATGGGTGGGCTTAGCTGCGGTCGGACGTGCAACACTTTGCTGGCTGCGCGCCGAACAGGATTTCCACAACTTCACTTCCTACAACCACTTACGTCTTAAAAACAAATCGCAACACAGGATATTGTTGCACTGCGTTGCATTTGTTGCATCCGGGCCGATTCGTTGCGGAACGGGCGCCGAATGCAGTTCGGAATGATACCTAACAAGAGGAGAACGTCAAGCCGGATTTTCCGACGGAATCGGAAATCGCGCAACCGTCGTGTACTTCGAACCTTCGGGGCTGAGCTGGCTGTCCATGAGAACGAATTCCGCCGGCGCGAACGTCGGGCCCGGCCACAGATCGACCGTGGCACCTGCGGCGAGTTGGCGGAACTTCGCCGACAACACCGGCCGCGCGCGGCCGAGCGTCACGTGCGGTTTGTACGCGCGCTGCTCCTTCTCAAAGCCCAGAAACTTGCAGCGCTGCTCGATGTTCTCGACCAGCGCCCGCAGCGGCGGGAGCGTGCCGGACATCGCGGCAGTGACGATCCGAATCGGCCCGCGCGCGGGAAAACAGTCGATGCCGGCAGCTTGCAGCTCCATCCGTTGCGTGGAGATTTTCGAGAGCGATTCCGTGAGCGCATCGACGCGCTTCTTCTCCACTTCGCCCAGAAATTTCAACGTCAGGTGAAGGTTTTCCGGCTTGGTGTAGGCGATTTTCGGCAAACCGGTCTCCAGGCGCCGGCGGGCAACGAGCAGGTGGTCGCGCACGTCCTCGGAAAGCTCGATCGCGAGAAATAGCCGCATCATTGGACAGTGTAGGGGGAACCCTCAAATCTTGACGCCCCGCCGCCCTTCCGAATACTTCGGGCCTTCAAAGAAAGCACATCCACATGAGCAAACCGGGGCTGCGGGCACGACTGCGATATGCGTTCGACAACACGATGGCCAAGGGCACGCTCGCGCTGATCGCGTGGCTGGCGGTGCTGTCGCTCGGTGTGATCCTGCTGGCGACCGGCATTGCGGTCGCGCTGCAGATCAGGCCGGGGAATGCTGACAACGATCTCGGAGCGATCGAAGTCGCGTGGATGAGCCTCATGCGCACGCTCGACCCGGGCACGATGGGCGGCGACGCGGGGTGGGCTTTCCGCGTCACCATGCTGATGGTCACGCTCGGCGGGATCTTCATCGTCGGGACGCTGATCGGCGTCCTCACCACCGGCATCCAGGGCGCTATCGAGCGGCTGCGCAAGGGCCGATCGTTCGTCATGGAGCAGGACCACACGCTCATCCTCGGCTGGTCGAGCAAGATTCACACGATCATCTCCGAGCTCACGATCGCGAACGAAAACCAGAAGAAGCCGCGCATCGTCGTCCTGGCCGACAAGGACAAGGTCGAGATGGAGGACGAGATTCGCGACAAGACGCCGAACCTGAGAAACACGAAGGTTATCTGTCGCCGTGGAAATCCGAACGACATGAGCGACCTTTACATCGCCAATCCGCACGCCGCGAAGAGCATCATCATCCTGTCCCCCGAAGCCGACGCCGCCGGTCACGCGGCGGGCAACGCGGATTCGCAGACGATCAAGACGATCCTGGCGATCACGAACAACCCGGACCGCCGACCGCAGCCCTACCACATCGTCGCGGAGATGAAGCACAAGAAAAACCTGGAGGTCGCGAAGATGGTCGGGAAGGAGGAGGTCGAGTTGATCCTCTCCGACGACCTGACGGCGCGGATCATGGTGCAGACGTGCCGGCAGTCCGGCCTGAGCGGCGTGTACGTCGAGCTGATGGATTTCGACGGCGCGGAGATCTACTTCAACGAAGAGCCGGAGCTGATCGGCAAGACGTTCGGCGAATCGCTGGCGGCCTATATCGACTCCGCCGTCATCGGCATGCAATTGGCCGACGGGAGCGTGAAGGTCAACCCGCCCATGGAGACGGTCATCGCTCGTGGCGACAAGGTCATCGCGATCACGGAAGACGATGACACGCTGATTGTGTCAAAGGAAGCGGGCGCGATCGACGCCGCGGTGCTTCGCTCGGCGAAGCGCGTCGCCGCGAAGCCGGAGCGCGTGCTGTTGCTCGGCTGGAACCACCGCGCGACGACGATCATTCGCGAGCTGAACAACTACGTTGCGTCCGGGTCGCACGTGAAAGTCGTCGCGAACATCCGGCTCTCGCCGGAGCAGGTGACCGCGTTCGGCAAGGGGTTGAAGAACCTCACCTTCGAGTTCCAGAACGCCGACACGACCAACCGCGCCGTGCTGGACAAGCTCGAGGTCCGCTCGTTCGACCACATCATCCTGCTCTGCTACGAGGAGCTGCTGCCCGATCAGGAGGCGGACGCGCAGACGCTGATCACGCTGCTGCACCTGCGCGACATCTCCGACCGCGGCGGGCGCGAGCTCAACATCGTCAGCGAAATGCTCGACATGCGCAACCGCGAGCTCGCCGAAGTCACCAAGGCGGACGATTTCATCGTCGGCGACAAGCTGATCAGCCTGCTCATGAGCCAGGTCTCGGAAAATAAGTTCCTCATGCGCGTCTTCGAAGACCTCTTCGACGCCGACGGCTCGGAGATTTACCTCAAGCCGGTCGGCGACTACGTGCAGACCGGCAAGCCGGTGAATTTTTACACGGTGGTCGAAGCCGCCCGCCGGCGGAACGAGTGCGCGATCGGCTACCGCATCGTCGTCCTCGCGCGCGACGTGAGCAAAGCCTACGGCGTGAAGGTGAACCCGGTGAAGTCGGAGACGGTGACCTTCGCGCCGGAAGACAAGATCATCGTGCTGGCGGAAGATTGAAATTAACCACAGATGAACACAGATGCACACGGATGAGAAATGCGAAGTTAGATCATTTCCAATCTGTGTGCATCTGTGTTTATCCGTGGTTAACTCTTCTTCAAAACGTCATCGCCTGTTTGAATTGCAGCCAGCGTTCGTCGATCTGGTCGCGCGAGGTGGACTTCAATCCGCCGAGGGAGAAATCGGAGATCGTGTAGCTCGCGACGACGGTGCCGAAGGCGAGGGCGCGCTTGATGGTGGCGGAGGAAATGCTGCCGCCCTGCGTGGCGAGGTAGCCCATCATCCCGCCGGCGAAGCTGTCGCCGGCGCCGGTGGGGTCGATGACTTTCTCCGCGGGGAAGGCGGGCAGGACGAACGTGTCGCTCGCCGTGCAGAGCATGCAGCCGTGCTCGCCCTTCTTGATCACGACGAACTTCGGGCCCAGTTTCAGAACGTCCCGGGCCGCTTCGATCAGGTTTTTCTTGCCGGTGAGCAGGCGCGCTTCGCCGTCGTTGAGCACCAGGCCGTGGATCATGCCGAGCAGTTTGACGAGCTCTTCGCGCGTGGTCTGAATCCAGAGGTTCATGGTGTCGGCGACGATGAGCCGGGCGGATTTGAGCGCACCGGCCATCTGCTGCTGGAGCGCGGGGTGCGTGTTGGCGAGGAAAACGTACTTGCTGTCGAGAAATTTCTCCGGGATTTTCGGCGCGCGCTCGGCGAGGACGTTCAGATCGACTTCGACCGTCTCCGCCTCGTTCATGTCCTTGACGTACGAGCCGTGCCAGCGAAAGGTCTTGCTGCCCTTGCGCACTTCAAGCCCGCTGGTGTCGATATCGCGGCCTTGGAAAATGTCGAACATCGTCTTCGGGCAATCCTCCCCCACCACGCCGACGAGCCGCACCGGCGTGAAGAAGCTGGAGGCGTACGAAAAATAAATCGCGCTGCCGCCGATGACGTCGTCGCGCTTGCCGTAGGGAGTTTCGACCGTGTCAATTCCGATTGAGCCTGTGACGAGCAGCGACATCGTTTTAGATTCTCCCTGGCAATTGCCGGACTTTCACGCGCGAGCCGGTGATGGTGTAGAGCCGCCCGGGCGTGAGCCGTTTGTAGCGCTTGAAGAGCCGGTCGACGGCATCGTCCTGCTCGACGTCGCCGCCTTCGAGCTGGAGGAACACGACGACGCGGTTGAAGTAGATTTTTTTTTCGTCGAAGAGCGCGTTGACCAGCGCGGCGTCGGTCGTGAAGACGTCGAGCTGCTTCGACTGCGCGGTCTTGAATAGCTCGAACGGCCCGGCGTCGGCGGCGAGGCCGAGCTCGGCGAGCGCGAGCGGCGTCTGCTCATGGCGAACCAGCGCGTCCGTCACCGCCGGCGTGAGATTTCCGTGTAAGACCCATCGCATCGGCGCGGCATGGTAGTCGCGATCAAAATGGGCGGCAAACCGAGTGCGAGATAACCCGGTTGCCGTCGCGCGGCGCGCCCGTATGATGCGCGGCGTGAGTCAGCCGGAGCAGCCACCGTATCTGCAACCGTACAGCCGTGCCGTCAAACGACACGGCCCGGACTTTCGCGCGCTGCTATGGGCAAGCCGGCGGACGCAGGAGCTGCGATTCGAGGCGCTGGCGACGCTGGCGGAGCCGACCGGGCTGACAATCCTCGATCTCGGCTGCGGCCGCGCGGATTTGCTCGACTTCCTCATCGCGCGCGGCACGCCGCCGCGGAAATACATCGGCGTCGAAGGCGTCCGCGAGCTGGCGGAGGCGGCGGAGAGCAAGCGACAGCCGGATGCGCGCATCATCACCGCTGACTTCGTCCGCGAGCCGCGGCGGCTGGAAGTCGGCGCCGACGTGATCCTTTGCTCCGGCGCGCTCAACACGATCGAGCCGGCGGAATTTTACTTGACGATCCGCAACGCATTCGCGGCGGCGAAACAGGCGTTCGTCTTTAACTTTCTCTGTGCTGAGCTGTTGGCCGGGACGAACTATCTCCGCTGGCACGAACGCCGCGACGTGCTCAAATTCTGTCGGAGCCTTACGAGTAACGTGCAGAAACATGAAGGCTACATTGAGGGCGACTGCACGATCGCGATGAGGAAGGTCTAGGGGGAGTACGAGCAATGAGCGAGCCGCCACTCAGTCCTGAGTCCTCAGTCCTCAATCCTACGCCCGCGCCCGCGCGGCGCGTCGATACGCATTCACATTTGCTCCCCGGCATTGACGATGGGTGCAAGACGGTCGAGGAATCGATCGAATGCGCGAAGATTCTCGTCGCCAACGGCTACAGCCACGCATTCTGCACGCCGCACATCTGGCACAACAACCGCGGCATCTCGCGCACCAGCGCGCCGCGACTGGTCAAGGCGCTTCAGGCGGAACTGGACACGGCGCAGGTGCCGCTGTCGCTTCTGCCGGGCGGCGAAATGAACCTCTACCTCGGCGTCGACAAGACGCCCGCGGATGAAGTCGTCCCGCTCGGCCTGGGCACGTACATGCTCGTCGACATGTGGTTTCCCGAGCTGCCGCCCTTCTTCGAAGGCGCCGTCGAGTGGTTGCAGAACATGGGCCTGTCGGTCGTGCTCGCGCATCCGGAGCGATTGCGCGCGATCCAGGACGATCCGGACATCATCGATTACATCCAGTCGCTCGGCGTGTATTTGCAGGGGAATCTCCAGTGCTTCACTGACAAGCCGGAGGCGCTGACGCGGAAATGCGCTGAACAGTTCCTGCTCGACGGAAAATATTTCATCCTCGGGAGCGACACGCATAACCCGCAGTCGATTGAGGTGCGGATGAACGGGCTCGCGCGCGTGCGCGAGCTGGTCGGGGAGGAGACGCTGGATCAGTTGACGATCACGAATCCGCGGAAATTGGCGCCGGAAGCATTTGGATGACCTTTTGTCACGTCAGAGCGCCTTCAGCTTTTCGTAGAGCGCCGCTGCGGTTCGCGTACCGCTGTGTAGTGCATCGAGGTCGAACTTTTCGTTCGGCGCGTGGACGTTGTCGTCTTCCAGGCCGAAACCGAGCAGCAGCGTGTCGACGCCCAGCTCTTTTTTGAACATGCCGACGACCGGGATGCTGCCGCCCTCGCGCATGAAGGTCGGGCGTTTGCCGAAGCCGACTTCGATCGCGTCGGCGGCGAGTTGGATGGCTTTGCCGTCGGTGCGGACAAGGACCGCCGGCGCGCCGCCATGGCAATGAAGCTCGAGTCGCAGCGTGTCCGGGCATCGCGCACGAAGAGTCTTCTCGAACGCGGCGGCGATCTTGTCTGGGTCCTGGTTCGGCACCAGACGCATCGACACTTTCGCGGAGGCCTCCGACGGAAGGACCGTCTTCGCGCCTGGCCCCTGGTAGCCGCTGGTCAGGCCATTGATGTCGAGCGTGGGCCGGGCCCAGCGCCGTTCGAGCGTCGTGTACCCCTTCTCGCCCCACACTTTCGGTACGCCCAGTTCTTGCTGATAACGATTGTCATCCCACGGCAGCTTGGCCCACTCCGCGCGTTCCTGCGGCGTGAGCGCGACGACATTGTCATAAAAATTTTCCACCGTGACGCGGCCATCCTCGTCATGCAGCGACCCAAGCAGCTTGCACAGCGCATCCGCCGGGTTTGCGACGGTGCCGCCGAACAGGCCGCTGTGCAGATCGGTCTTCGCGCTCGTGAGCTTCACGACGTCGAAGTAAACGAGCCCGCGCAGGCCGTACGTGATGGCGGGGATTCCCTTGGCGAACTGGTTGGTATCGCTGACGACGGCGACGTCGCAGCGCAGCGCGTCGCGATGCTTCTGCACGAACGCCTTCAAGTTCGGCGAGCCGATTTCCTCTTCGCCCTCGATGAGCAGCGTGACGTTCACCGGCGGCCCGCCGTGCGCCTGCCACGCAAGCAGCGCATCGACATGGCACCACACCTGTCCCTTGTCGTCGGCCGCGCCGCGCGCGTAGATTGCATCGTTGCGCACGGTCGGCTCGAAAGGCTTGGTCTTCCACAATTCGAGCGGCTCGACCGGCTGCACGTCGTAATGCCCGTAGATGAGAACCGTCGGCCGCCCGGACTGGTGCTTGTTCTTCGCGACGACGGCCGGATGCCCGCCCGTCTCCATCACCGACACGTCAAACCCGCCGAACTTCAGTTGATCCGCCACCCACGTCGCGCACTTGAGCATGTCCGGCCCATGCTCGGGCCGGGTACTGACGCTCGGGATCGCGAGAAACTCTTTCAGCGCTGCGAGTGATTGATGCGTTCGTCCGTCGATCGTTTTCAGGACCTGTTCCAGCATGCCAAATAGCATGGCCGCCGCGGCGACGATTTCAATGGCGTGGGATCACTTCGCGCGCGTACTGCCCTCAGGCGAAGTACGCGTCAATAATGTCATAGTCGCTTTGATCGATGACGCCGTTTCGGTTGAAGTCGCCGTAGAGCCACGCGACGGCGCTCGCAATGTTCGTATCGAGGGCATGGAAGTCCAACGACGAATAGTCGTCGCCGCTGACCAAACCGTCGAGATTCGCGTCGCCTCGGTAGGTGAACTTTCCAATGACGGCGTTGGCGGAGATCGAGACGTTAGAACCCTCAGGCCACTCCGTGAAGCCCGCTTCATTCGCCGCGTTATCGAAGACCGCATGAATATGTCCGGACGGCGAGGTGGATTGCCGGCCGGCGCTGGAAATGATGCCCCAGCCAGGTTCGGGTACGACCGCGACGAGTACGCCGGTGCGGGCTGGTGTCCCTTCGCCGCCGGGCGCAAGCTCCGCATGGTCAAATGACCACGCATCCGCGTCGGTCGGCGGGTAGTCGTGGCCGCTCAGGGGGGCGACATAAAATTGGTTCCAGTACTGGAAGTCATCCCACCATACGAGCACCCATTGCTCGTTAACCGCGTCTTTGTAAATAAGCGTGTTTGGGTCGGAACTCCATTCCCATTGCTCCGTTTCCGTGTTGTATTCCAACGCGCGCGGAGCCGGGCCACCGGTGTCTGTCGCAACCACATACAGAACTGGCGCAAAAAAGTCTCCGGTCTGCTGAAAACCTGTGCTCACGTATCCGGCAATCGTGTTCACCGGGCTCGCGCCGCTGTAGTCAACGACGATGTCATTATCATTCAGATCGAGCACGCCCCCAAAGATCGACAGCGACGTGAGGTAAAGACACCCATCGTTTCCAGTCACGGAGGCGAAGCTGCCCACATTGTTCAACGCGAGAGCGCCAAGGCTTTGGCCGGAATCGAGCGTCACGTAGCCGTGCTCGATGGTGAGATCGTCCTGGGTATCGAAATCGCCGTCGAACTGCGCCTGTGACCACACGTTGATCGTGACCGTATCATTCCCGGCGCCCGTATTGATCGTGAACTGCGCGGTCTCGGTGAGCGGCAGCGACGTCTGCACGCCGTTAATCGTCACCCCGAGTGAGGACCAGAAGCCGTACAAGCTGATGGTGTCGTCGCCGGCGGTCCCGGAGATCACGGTGCGCAACAGCCGGCGTTCGAGCGGCTCAATCCACGATGTGCAGCAAGAACGGGAACGCAAGGGAACACGATCGCGCATCAGCCACTCCTCTTCGTGTGAATGTCCTATCAACGTGGCGACGTGCTAAAGGTTTGTCAAATTCTTATGTTGCGAATGACAGGGTTGCACGAAACCGGCGGCAACGTTGAGGAAGCCAACATGAAGGCGTGCCGAAAGGGCCATCCGCGTAGAACGGGCGCACATCCCGTGTGGGGCGTGCGCCCGTTTCGTCAATCAGTCATGACCGCGGCGGCCGATTAGGTGGCCGGCGTGGGGGTCGAGGCGCTGTCGCGGTAACGGCGATCGCGGTCGTTGTCGCTGTCGCGATCCTCTCGCGCGCCGGCGGCGCCCGCGAAGGAGGCGGCGGCGATGGCCAGGACCAGGCCGAACAGCGAGCCCCACGCAGCGCGGCTCGCGGCCTTGCGAGCATCTTCGCTGTCGACATTCTTGACATTGCCGGGCGAGTTCGGCTGCGCGGTGCGGTTGTCGCTGCCGATCGAGGCCGAGGCGGTCATCGCATTGTCGGATTGGCCGATGCGCGCCTGCTCCGCGTCATGTCCGGTCGCGGCAGTGGCGGCGGCGGCGCCCATCGCGGTGGCGATGCTGCCGAGCATGAACAGCATCAGCGGGATGCCGAAGCCGGCGACCATGAAGCCGTTAAGCATGCCGTTGCTGCGACCTTTGACGGCCGCGGCGCGTGCGGTCAGCCAGCCGCCGAAGGCGAAGGCGATGATCACGCAGAGCACGCCCCAGATGCCGCCGGCGCGGGCGAAGTTGCGTGGATCGTCCTGGCCGGGATCGTAGGCGGACAACCCGATCGCGGTGCCGAGCGTGCTGAGCACGGCCAGCGCGGTCAGTGCGGCGAAGGTGCCAGCGAGGATCGGTCCCCAGCGAACGCGGTCAGTCGGAACACCGGGCGAAACGACAACACGATCGTCGTCGCGGTAAGAAGCGTCACGGTCATCTCGGAGAGTCATAGTACGGCTCCTGTCGGATCAAAGAATGGTTGCGGTGCGCATGCGGTCACGACACAACGCCGCACGCATGGCATCGAAGTACGCGTATGCAAAAGCGACGGTTGCGCATCCGCAAATTGCCGAAAAACCCGAGCCCGGGCTGTTCCGATGCGGCTAAAAGAAGTGAAAACGGGCAGGCTACACGCCGCGGGCGAGCATGGCGGCGGCTTCGCGGGTGGCGTCCTCGTCGAGGAAGCTCTGCACCACGCGCTGGCTCTGCTCGCGGTCCATCGGCACGTACTTGCCTTCGCCCGCACAGACGACGTTGTTGTCGGTCGAGCGCACGGTCGCCATCGTCTGGATCAGCTTCGGGCGGGCGAATTCGACGCGAGCCTCGAGGTGGAGCGGCTCGCCGATCTGCGCCGGCCGGCGGTAGCGGACGGCGAGCTCGCCGCACACGCAGAAGCGCTTGCCGGCCCACGTCGCGGCCCAGACCATCGCCTCGTCGATCACGGTGGCGAGCATGCCGCCGTGGACGATCCCTTCGAAGCCGATGTGGACGCCGCGCGGGCTGAAGTCGACGTGGACGATCCCGCTTTCGGGATCGACGAAGAGCGACATGTTCAGGCCGTGCGGATTGTTGCGCCCGCAGACCAGGCAGCCGGACGTGTGGGGAAGTTCCAGGAGTTCGGACATCGGCGGGCATCTTACGCGAAGACGCGAGCGCGTGGCGAGCCGTCGCGAAGTATGGATCGACGCTTTCCTGTCCGGTTGTCGATAAACTAAGTGGATGCTCACCGCGTTCATCAAGTTCGGGGACGGCCGGATCTCCACCGACGCCGCCCCGGGCAATCTCGCCGCGGCGCTGCGCGATCCGCGCGCGGTCTTCTGGGTCGACATCGACAAGCCGGAGGACGAGGACTATTCGCTGCTCGACGACGTCTTCGGCTTCCATCCGCTGGCGATCGAAGATTCGATCAACCGGGCGCAGCGGCCGAAGATCGAGAGCTACAACCATGTCGGCGACGCCTGCCAGCAGGGTTACTTTTACATGGTGATCCACGGCGTCGACGCGTCGCAGAAGAAGAAACGGCTGGAGCTTCAGGAGCTGGACATGTTCATGTCCGAGCGCTACCTGATCACGATCCACGACGAGCCGATGTCGCCGGTCGAGCAGATCAAGGCCCGCGCCATCGCGGACGCGCGCGTCGTGCTCGATCCGGGCATCGATCTCCTGCTCTACCGCATCCTAGACCGCCTCGTCGACGCGTATCAGCCGATCCTCGATGACATGCAGGACGAGCTGGACGAGCTGGAGGAAGAGGCGGTCACCGACCCGCGGTCGGAGCTGTTGCCGCGGATCGCCATGAAGAAACGCGAGCTGCTCAACCTTCGCCGGGTGATTGGCCCGCAGCGCGAGGTGCTGGCGCAGCTCACGCGCGGGGAAGTGCCGTTCATCCGCGAGTCGACGCGCATTTATCTGCGCGACGTGCTCGATCATGCGATTCGCGCGGTGGAAATGATCGAGCTGTACCGCGACCTGGTCATCGGCGCGCGCGACATCTACATGTCGAGCATCAGCAACAACCTCAACCAGATCATGAAGACGCTGACGATCATCACGGTGATCGCGCTGCCGATGACGGTCATCACCAGCTTCTTCGGGATGAATTTCAATACCGAAGCGGTTCCGGCGTGGCACTGGCTGCTGAACACGCAGGCGGGGTTCTGGGTCTCGATGGGCGTGATCGTGGGGTTGATTACGGTGTTGTTGTATTTGTTCCGACGATTGAAGTGGTTGTAATACGGATCGGGATTAAAACGCGCGCTTTGTCATCCTGAGGTACTCCGAAGCATCTGCGCTCCTCGTCGTCCAACGCAGATCCTTCGCGAGTACGCTCAGATGGGATGAAGCAGAAAGCCCGTTGCTTTTCC
>JAXDMN010000068.1:0-14330 GCA_034666045.1 Phycisphaerales bacterium
AAAGAGGATACCATGGTGCGCGAGCGAGACTTCGCCCGGCTTGGGGATCGTCCCGCCGCCGATCAGCGCTTGCGCGGTCGCCGAATGGTGAGGCGTCCGCACCGGGCGCTGATCCATCAGCGCCACGCCGTCCGGCAGCAGCCCGAGCGCGGAATAGATCGCGGTGGTTTCGAGCGATTCCTGTCGCGTCAGCGGCGGCAGAATTCCCGGGATGCGCTGCGCGAGCATCGTCTTGCCGGTGCCGGGCGGGCCGACCATTAGAAGGTTGTGCGATCCGGCGGCGGCGATCGCGATGGCGCGTTTGACCGCTTCCTGGCCGCGCACGTCGGCGAAATCGTGGGCGCTGAAAATTTTCGACGCCTCGTACGCTTCGCCGTCGAGCTCGAACGGTTCGAGCGGGAGCTGCTCGTTGAGGAACGCGACCGCCTGCGCGAGGTTGGCGACCGGATAGACTTCAATTCCATCGACCACCGCCGCCTCGCGGGCGTTTTCTTCCGGCAGGATGACGCCGGCCATCTTCTTTCGCTTCGCGAGCAGCGCGAGCGACAGGCCGCCCTTGATTTTGCGCACGCGCCCGTCGAGCGCGAGCTCGCCGGCGATCAAAAACTTCTTGTGCACGTCGCTTTGAATAAAATTCGTGCCGCGCAGCACGCCGATGGCGATCGGCAGGTCCAGGGCCGGCCCTTCCTTCTTCACGTCGGCGGGCGCCAGGTTGATCAGCGCGCCGTGCGCGGTGTAGGCGAACCCGCTGTTGATGACGGCGCGGCGGACGCGCTCGATGCTTTCCTTGACCGCGGTCTGCGCCAGCCCGACGACAGTGACCTTGTCGAGCCCGCGCTGCCGGCAGTCGACCTCGATCTCGCACATCAGCGGATCGACGCCGATCAGAACGAAGCTCTGCACTTTCGCGAGCACGGCGGAAATGTTCTCCCCAGTGAGACCGGTAGAGTTTACCGAACAAGCCGGATCGGCTGCAATTTTCGGTCGCGCAGATGAACGGCTTGACAGGTGGAGTAACCTAAGCCGATGCGGAAATTCGCATGTGTGCTGACCATCATCGTCGCGTTGATGACGCGAGCGGCCATCGCCGCGGAGCGATCGGTTGCGACTGGCGACGAACTCCGCGCCGCCATCGCCGTCGCAAGGCCAGGTGATGTGATCGTCATGCGCGACGGCGAGTGGAAGGACGTTTTTATCGACATCACCAACCCGCTGGCGGTTCGCGCGCAGACGCCCGGAAAAGTAATCCTGAGCGGCCAATCGAAATTGAGGCTCGCCGCCCCGGACATCGTGGTCGACGGGCTGGTGTTCGCCGGCGGCGCGCTGAGCGATAAAGATGGGCAAGTCATCCATTTCAATTCTGATCGCGGCCGCGTCACCAACTGCGCGATCGTCGACTACAACCCTCGAGAAGTCGCCACGGCGTACTACTGGGTCTTCTTCGAAGGCCATCACAACCGCCTCGGCCACTGCCTGCTGAAGAACAAGAACCACCAGCAGCCGGTCATCGGCAATGCGGGCGGCGGCAGCAGCGTCACCGACAGCAAGACGCCGAGCCGGCACAACACGGTCGATCACTGCCACTTCCTCGACATCCCGCACGTCGCCGGGCGCAACGGGCGCGAGATTTTTCGCATCTGGGGCTACGGCGGGAATGAAGAACTGGGCGACGACGGCGCATTCTTCACGATCGAGTCGAACTTATTCGAGCGCGCGCACGGCGAAGGGAGCGAGATCATCTCGCTCAAGTCGAACCGCAATATCGTTCGCGGCAACACGATCCGCGCCACTCGGGGCGAAATCTGCAACCGCAGCGGAAATTTCAATCGCATCGAAGAGAATTTTATCGTCGCCGACGGACAGGCGGGCGCCGGCGGCATCCGCATCTGCGGGCAGGGGCACGTTATCCGCGGCAACCGCATCGAGGGGTGCGAGTACGGCATCAACATTTACGCGGGTGAGTTTTACGAAAGCGATCTGACCGGCAGCTTCAACCCGACGCTGCGCGAGACCGCGCCGCTCGGGCGCGTGCCGCGCTATTCGTGGGTGCGCAACGCGGTGATCGAGAACAACACGCTCGTCGACATCAAGAACATCGACCTCTTCATCGGCGGAAGCTACAAGGCCGGCTGGCCGAAGTCGCAGCGCGTGCTCATGCCGGAGGGATTGACGATCGACAAAAATCTGATCATCAAGCCGAAGCGCGGCGTCGCCGTCGCGGGCACGTCGCAGGATCGCAAGCCGCCGCTCGATAAGTTCGAGTTCAAGCGGAACGTTTTTAGCGGAAACACGCTTGTTGGCGACGCAAAGATCGAGCTGGACGCCGCGACGGCGGGATTCACGAAAATCGACAAGCCGCCAGAGCAGCCCGCGATGAAGCCGCTCACGCCGCAGGATGTCGGCCCGGGTTGGCGAAAGTAGCCGCCCGATTATGATGTCTCGCCACATGACCCTGCGACACATCCTGTTGTCGACATTGCCGTTGCTCGCACTGCTGCACGGCGTTGTCGTTGCGGCCGATCGGCCTAACGTCCTGCTCATCTCCATCGACGACCTGAACGACTGGGTCGGCCCGCTCGGCGGGCATCCGCAGGTGAAGACGCCGAACATCGACCGCCTCGCCGCGCGTGGCGTGGTCTTCACGAACGCGCACTGCCAGGCGCCGATGTGCAACCCGTCGCGCACGAGTTTGCTCACCGGCCTGCGCCCTTCGACGACCGGCGTTTATGCGCTCGATCCGTGGTTCCGCACCGCCGAGCCGCTGAAAAATCTCGTCACGCTCCCGCAGCATTTTCAGGCGAATGGCTACGTGACGATGTCGGGCGGAAAAGTGTTTCATGATGCCTTCCCGCCGAAGGAGCAGCGCAAGGACGGCGTCGAGTTCACGCGCTGGGGCTTCATGGGCAGCCACGGACCGTACCCGAAAAAGAAGGGGGTCGAAACCGAGTCGAAGCATCCAATGCTTAACTGGGGCGTGTTCGACGGCAGCGACGAAGAGATGTCCGACTACAAGGTCGCGAGCTGGGCGATCGAGCAGCTTCAAAAACCGCCGGCGGAGAAACCGTTCTTCCTCTGCGTCGGATTCCGCCGGCCGCACGTGCCGTGTCTGGCGCCGCAAAAATGGTTTGACCTCTATCCGGATGATGACACGCTCGTGATGCCGCCGGTGAAGCGCGACGATCGCGATGACGTCCCGAAGTCGGCCGAGTACCTGCACTGGCGGATCCCGGAGCCGCGGCTGAAATGGCTGGAAGATCACCGCCAGTGGCGGCATCTCGTGCGCTCGTATCTCGCGTGCGTCAGCTTCGTCGATGCGCAGGTGGGGCGAGTGATCGATGCGCTCGACGCGGCCGGGGCGGCGGACAACACGATCGTCGTGCTCTGGTCCGACCACGGATGGCATCTCGGCGAGAAAGGGATGACGGGAAAACTGTCGTTGTGGGAGCGCTCCACGCGCGTCCCGCTCATCTTCGCGGGACCTGGCATCAGCAAGGGCGGCAAGTGTTCGCGTCCCGCGGAGCTGCTCGATCTTTACCCGACGCTCTCCGAACTGTGCGACCTTCCGGCGCGCAGCGAACTTGAAGGTCATACCCTCGCGCCGCAACTAAAAAATCCATCCGCGCCGCGCGAATGGCCCGCCATCACCACGCAGGACGAGAACAACCACGCCGTCCGCACCGAGCGATGGCGTTACATCCGCTACTTCGACGGCGGCGAGGAGCTTTACGATCACGAAACCGACCCGAACGAGTGGACGAATCTCGCCTCGAACCCAAAACACGCGCAGACGAAGCGGCAGCTCGCGAAGTGGCTGCCGGCGGTCAACAAGCCGCCGGTGCCCGGCAGCGTCACGCGCTTGTCCGAGATCCGCGACGGCAAGCGCTACTGGGAAGGAAAGCTGGTCGGAAGCCAAAGCGATAACCGCGGCGAGCAGGAGACCGCGCCATGATCATCGTCCGGTTCCTGCTTCTCGCGCTGCTCGTGTTCATCGTCGTGACGGTGGCCGCGTTCGCCTACCTGCAATGGTGGCAGGCGCTGATCGTGATCGTCGCGATGATCTTCGCGTTCTTCGCCGGCATGAAACTGATCATCCGCTCGTTCCTGAGCAACATCGGCAAGGCGGTGATGGCCGGGTTCGAGCTCAAATCGAAAGTGATGCAGGGTGCGACGGCGAACGTGCATTCCGTCGAAGCCGCGCCCGAGCCGCCGCCACGCATCATTGAGCAGGATGAAGATGACGAGGATGATGATGGCGAGGACGATGATGAAGATGAAAGCGAGGCGAACGAGAAGCATGAGGAGCCGCGTCCGCTCGCGTACTACCGGATCGACGTGACGATCACGCCGCGGACGCCGGACGGGCCGATGAAGATGTGGGACGTGGGCGATTTGTGCGTCGTCGACGCGAAGGCTCCGCCGCTGAGCCTCACGCCGGACGACGAGACCGATGCGGGCGAGGGATTTCATTTTCACGAGGTGCAAATCTTCGAGTCGGGCCGCGCCACGCCGGACGAGCAGGGGAAATACGAAGGCGCGCAGCGGCTGAACGTTCTCGTGGGCGTGCCGCCCGAGCTGCGCGAGCTGAAGTTCCGCTACTACACCGAACAATTCGGGCGAATCATCCTGCCGCCGCCATACGGGCAGGCGCAACTGACGTAAGGTGGTCGTGGTCCGTCCAACGATGTCATCCTGAGGTACTCCGAAGGATCTGGCCCCGCGCGACGGACAACGCAGATCCTTCAGAGTACTTCAGGATGACAAGCTACGGCTTCTTCGATACGCCCGTGTTGTATCGGCGTAACATCTACGGCAAAATTGCCGCGGGCGAATCATGCGTCGAAAGCTTTTTCTCGAAACCTTCGGCTGCCAGATGAACGTGCTCGACAGCGAGCTCGTTCTCGGGCAGCTCCGCGCGCAAGGCTACGAATCGGTCGACGACCGCGACGCCGCCGACGTCGTCATCTTTAACACCTGCTCCGTCCGCGAACACGCCGAGCAGAAAGTCTGGTCCCGCCTGGGCGAGCTTCGCGAGCGCAAGGCCGCCGACCCGGGCATGGTCATCGGCGTCATTGGCTGCATGGCCGAGCGCGACGGGACGAACATTTTTCAGCGGTTCCCCCACGTCGACGTTCTCTGCGGCCCGGGCGAGCTCGACAAGTTGCCGACGCTGGTTCACAACGCCGTCGTCACCAACGCCGATCAGTCGACGACGAAAAAATCGCGCGAAGTGGCATTGATGGGCGCCGCCGTCCGGCGATCCAGCACGCTCGCGGCGGCGGAGGACACTCTCGAGCTGCTCGACCTCTCGCGCAGCATCTCCCCGGGCGATGACGTGACGCAGACCTACGTCCGCATCACGCGCGGTTGCAATAAATTCTGCACCTACTGCGTCGTGCCGTACACGCGCGGGCCCGAAGTGCATCGGCCGCCGCAGAACATTATTGACGAAGTCCGCAAGATGACCGAGGCCGGCGCGAAGGAAGTCACGCTGCTCGGACAGACGATCAACCACTACGCGTTCAAGCACGGCGACGGTCAGGGAGGGCGGACGACGTCGTTCGCGGAACTGCTCTACCAGATTCACGAGGCGGTGCCCGAGTTGCCGCGTCTGCGCTTCGTCACCAGCTTCCCGCGCGATTTCACCGACGAAGCGCTCCAGGCCATGCGCGACTGCGAGCGCATCTGCCGCTTCCTGCACGTCCCCGCGCAGCACGGCAATGATCGCGTGCTGAAATTGATGAACCGCGGCTACACCGCGCAGCAGTACGTCGATTTCATCGGCCGAGCGCGCGACTACATGCCGGACGTCTCGATCGCGAGCGATTTCATCGTCGGCTTCCCGACCGAAACCGACGAAGAGTTCCAGCAGACCGTCGATCTCGTCAAGCACTGCCGCTTCAAGAATTCTTTCATCTTCAAATACTCCCCGCGTCCCGGCACGACCGCGATCGAACGCTTCGCGGACGATGTGCCGGAGGACGTCAAGCGCCGCCGGAACAACGAGCTGCTCGCGGTGCAGCAGAAGGTGACGCTCGAGGAGAACCGCAAGCTGGTCGGCAAGACGCTCGAAGTGATGGTCGAGGGCGAGAGCAAGCTCGTGAGCCGCCAGGCGGCTTATCCGTCCGCGAAAGTCGAGCTCGGGTGGGAGAAGCGCCGCGCCGTATCGCCGACGCAGACGCAACTGGTCGGCCGCACGCGCGGCGATCAGGTGGTCTGCTTCGACGGCGATCGTTCATTGAAAGGCGCGCTGCTCGACGTCGAGATCACCGATTCGCGCGGCATGACACTGTTCGCCCGGCTGGCCGAAAGCGTGGCGACGCAAAGTTGAGCGATCCGTTCGTCCCGATCGGAGCATCGCGATGACCGTCCTGAACTACGCCGAGGTCCGCTACTATCGCCACACGGGCCGCGCGCCGATCATCGGCACGACGATCGCCACGATCGTCGCGTGGGTGGCGGTCGCGCTGGTCGGGGCGGCGTACGCGTACATCCAACTCTACGTCAAAGTCGTCGACATCCTTTCCTTCGCGTTCGTCGCCGGCTTCGCCGCGGCGATGATGTTCACGGTCTACGGCGTATTGAAGTGGGCGAAGGTGCGGAACATGGCGATCACCGCGCTCGTCGCGATCTCCGCGGCGATCTTCGGGTGGTACGTGAGCTGGGTGGCGTGGGAGCACGCGCTGCTGCGGCAGAGCGGCGTGAACGTCGGCATCCACACGGTCGCGCAGCGGCCGGACCTCGTGTGGAACCTGGCCCGGCGGATCAATGAGGAAGGAACATTCTCGCTGCGCGATCGCCCGATCAAGGGGACCGAGCTGTGGGTCGCCTGGGTGTTTGAGGGATTGATCGTGCTCGGCGCGACGATCGCGCTGCCGATCATGTGGCTGCGCGACATGGCGTTCTGCGAATCGTGCCGAAAGTGGTGCACGAAACGTGAAGGCGTCGTCCGCGCCGTGGATGGCGATGAGGCCGCGCTGCGCGATCGGATGGAGGCGAAGGATTTCGCGCACCTGCTCGCGCTCGGGCTGTGCAATGCCGACACGCCCGTCCAATTCCGCGCGGATCTGTACGCCTGCGTGAATTGTCCGGACACGCACCTGCTCACCGTCAGCCGGGCCAGCGTCAGCTACAACGACAAGGGGCACCGCCAGGAGAAGGCGACGAAGATCGTCGACCGGCTCTGGATCGACAAAGCGCAGGCGGAGGAATTGCGATCGCTGCCACAGACGTGGCAAGAGCAGCGTGAGGCGGAGGCGAGAGCCGCTGGCGCCGCCGGCGCCGTCAGCGCCGTCAGCGCGGGCGACGAGACCTGGACATTGTCGGGATCGAAGCCGCCGGCGTCGTCCGCTGTGCCTGCGCCGCCCACCGGGCTGGCTAATCTCGGGTTCGCGGAGCCGCCGGAATCGCCGCAGCCGGAAGACGGCAAAAAAAACGCCTGATTCGCGGAGGACGCGCACGATGTCCGAGCCTGAAACGCTGTCCTACGAATCGTCACCGGCGACGCTGAACGGCGTGGGCATCGGCACGATCGCGCTGCAACTCGTCGGCGTGTACTGCATGGTCTTCGGGCTGCCGATGTTGTCGATGCTGGCGGCGTACATAGGCACATCGGGCGTCATGAGCACGCGTGGCGGCGGTTGGTGGCAGATCCTGTTCAGCTTCGCCGCGCCGGGCGTCTATATCGTGATGGGCGTGCTGCTGATCCGCTTCGCGGGGCGGCTATCGCGGTGGCTCTTCCGCGGCGACGTCGCGCGCATGATGGCCGGAGCAGTCACCGCGCCGGCGGGGCAATATCTCCAGGCGGTCGCCTTCTCGGTCGCGGGCGTGATGACGATGATCAATGCCGCGCCGCGGCTCGTTTCGCTTCTTTGGATGTTTCTGATGGACATGGGGAGCCGATTTGAGGGGTACGTGATCGTCGTGGAACCGATCGCGCAATTCCTCCTCGGCCTGGCGCTGTTCCTCCAGTCGAAGGGTCTTTCACTGTTATGGCACAAGATCCGCGCGGGCGGCGTGCTTCAACCGGCTTCGGTTCACTCCGATGCCGACAAGGCGTAGACTAGGGCAGTCAATGTCCTCCGGCCCGCACATTCTCCCGAGCCTGCCTAAGAAGCCGATCCAGCAGCGCGAGAGCGCTCCCTACGAGCCGGTCTGCGCTATTTTTCGCCGCTACCTGCACGGGGAGAAACTGAAGTTCACGCCGGAGCGGGCGATGATGCTCGACGCCGTGCTGCGCAAGCAGGGGCTCTTCGAGCCGGAAGGGCTCGTCGAAGATCTGAAGAAACTCGGGCATCGCGTCAGCCGCGCGACGGTTTATCGAACGCTTGCGCACTTGCAGGACGCCGGCATCCTCAAGCAGATCTTTTTCGACAATCGCCAGTCGTACTACGAAGTGATCGCCGGCCGGCAGGCGTACGACTATCTGATCTGCGTCGCAACCGGGCACGTGATCGAATTCAGCAGCGAGAAACTTCGCAAGCTGCGCGACGAGATCTGCCGCGAGCACGGCTTCGATCCGCTCTCCCACCAGTTCCACGTTTACGGCGTCAGCCCGGAGGGGAAGACGCAAACGCCGGCGAGCAGCGCGGCGGCGCCGCCGTCGAAGTCTCCGTTTTCAAAGTGACGGTTGGGGCGCGTCCTGCCGAAGAAGGGCTCAGCAGAGCGCCGCGAAAGTCGCCAGGGTGAGAATGGCGATCTTCACTTTTCGCGTCCAGAACGGCGTGCTGATCAAGACAGTGATCACGGGGGAAAAAAGCTCCGTTCGGTGAGCTATCAAGCATACCTCACGCGCCGCCCGCGTGAAAAATTTTACCCTCGGCCGCGACGACTGTGCCGAATAGTCCTATTGTTGTGACTGAGTAGGCGTAGTTTCAGAGGCCGGATCGGTGTGTGGGGTAAAATACCTATTCCGCAACGAACTGTTTTCTGATTGATACGTTTAATTCATAGCAGAATCTGCAACTGCTTGGCGTAGGCGACGTTAGGGACCGCAGGCGAATGTGTTTGCCCGTTTGCGGTTTTTCCTTACTTGGATAGATTCAGCCGCCTACAACCCAAAAAAGGTGCAATATCAGTGCAAACACCTGACCGCAGTCGTAGAAAGGGTCGTACCAAGTTGTCACTCCTCAAAGCTCAGCCGGCTCGCAAGAACGCGGACCCCGGCAAACCGTTGCGAAATGATGCTCTCCCGTTCAAGCAGGCTCTTGATCTGCTCGAGCAGAGCATTCCGGCCGCTCACGGCGTCGTCGTTACCACGCTGCCGCGCGGCTCGCTCCAGATCGCGCAGCCCGCTCGACTCCCCGAAGCGCTGCTCAAGGGTTACACCCGCGAGTATCACCTCGAGGATCGCCTGAGCTGGCAGACGATCCTCGGCGGGAAGCCGGTCGCGGGATCGAACGTCCTGCGCGAGAACGACCGTTTCGTCTCGGGCCTGCTGCGCGAGAACGGATTGGCCTTCGCGGCCGCCGCGCCGCTCGCGGCGCCCGTGCTGGATGGTTATCCGGGCGCGCTGGTTGTCCTCCGCACCGCGGAGCAGGGCGACTTCAACGCCGAGGAAGTTCGCCAGCTCGGCGAAGTGGCCCAGCAGATCGACGAGATCATCGCCAGCTCGCGCGCGTCGCGGCGCAGTGAGAGCGATGAGTCGAGCGTCACGCTGACGCCGCGACCGACCGGCCGCGTCTTCATCTTTGACGCCAAGGGCGCACAGCTCGTCCCGGGCGATGATTTCCAGATGCTGGACGCGCGCCTGCGCGACGGCATGGCCGAGCACACCCGCACCCGGCTCAATCGCCTGAACGGAGAGCTTGTCACCGCCGATCGCGTGCAGCTCGCCGATTCGCGCGGCGACCTGTGGACGTTCCGCGCCGTTACGTACAGCCGCTACCCGGCGGTCGGCGACGGACCGTTCGTCGTCTTCGCCATGCAGCCGACCTGCTCCGAGTGGTCCACCGTCCGCCCGAGCGACATGCAGGCCGACCAGGAAATGGCACGGCTGATTCCGGCGCTGAAGTTCATGCGTCAGGAATTCCACCGCGGCCCGACGCTGGGCGAAATCGCCAAGCAGGTGCATCTGTCGCCGTTCCATTTCCACCGCCGCTTCGCCGAGCTGCTCGGGCTGACGCCGAAGCACTACCTGCTCGAGTGTCAGATCACCGAAGCGAAGCTTCAGCTCCTGGCGCGGAAGAAAGAACTGGCGCAGATCGCGACCGATTGCGGCTTCGCGCACCAGAGCCATTTCACGAGCCGGTTCAAGCAAGCAACGGGGTTGACCCCGACGCGCTGGCGCCGCTTGGCAAGTGAAAATCGCGAGTAAAGGGTCCCACTTCACAACCAACCTTCGTAGCCGCGGACGCAAGTCCGCGGTTCTTTTTGCGCTCAGGATGACATCCATTTTCAAAAGCGGTGAACGATCGACATCATCCCAGCCGCGCCACATACAATCTCTCAACAAATGTCCGTCTTCCGCATCGCCAGCGTCAGCTTCCTCAACGCGCGCCCGCTCATCCACGGGCTCGAGCGCGATCCGCGCGTCCGCCTGCTCCTCGACGTCCCCTCGCGGCTCCTCGACCTCCTGCGCACCGGCCAGGCGGATGTCGCGTTGCTCCCGGTCATCGACTACGAGCGTCTCGACGGCCTGACGATCATTCCCGCCGGCGGGATCGGCTCGGACGGCGCGACCTTGACCGTCCGCATCTTCAGCCGCGTGCCGATCGAGCAGATCAAGTCGCTCGCGTGCGATCCGGACAGTCACACGTCGGTCGCGCTGGCGCGAATCATTCTCGCGCGGCGGCACAATCTCCGGCCGGAGTTCACCGACCTCTCGCGCGCCAGTGACGGCGATCCGACGCAGGCCCGCCTGCTCATCGGCGACAAGGTCGTCTGCGAGGAGCCGCGCGGGTTCCCGCATCAGCTCGATCTCGGGGCTGAATGGAAATTGCTGACCGGCCTGCCGTTCGTTTTCGCGACGTGGATGGCCCGCGCCGGCGCGGGCGAGCTGCCGCTGCTGCACAACCTTCTGGCCCTGGCGAAAGACCGCGGGTTGGCCGACGTCGGCGACATCATTCGCGCCTATGCCGAGCCGCGCGGCTGGCCGAGCGCGCTGGCGCGCGATTACCTGACGAAGCACCTGCGCTATCACGTCGGCGCGCGCGAGCTCGAAGCGATGCGGACCTTCCACCGTTTCGCCGCGGAGGAAAAAATCATCCCCGCCGCGCGCGGGCTCGCCGTCCTGCCGTCAGATGCGGTTTAACAGTTTTAATGTCGTGATCACGGACAGCGCCGAGAAGAACAGCCCCGACAGCACCAGCCCGATGCGAATAAACCACCCCGGCCGCAGCGGCTTCGGCAGCAGGATCAAATTCACCGCCAGCACGTGGAAACAACTGAACCCCAGCGCCGCGTTGTAAATGTTGCCGGCCCATTTCAGCAACTGCACCGGGTTCCACAGCGTCAGCGAGATGATGCCGAACGTCGCATAGCAGCACAGCCCGGCGAAGTAGACGTTGCGGATCTTGTGCTCGTCGAGTTTTCGCAGCGGCGGCAGGGCGGTCCAGCAGACGTCGACCCAGCGGCGCAGCACGCCGTCGGCGGTGGTCGAGGCGCTCGGCGCGAGCACGAGGAAGCCGCAGAACAGGGTCATCAGCCAGAACAGTTGCCCCCACGTCGATCCGACCGCCGCGCGTAATCCGTCGGCCGTCATTCCCGCGGCGACCCATTCGCTTGCCTGCGTGCCGCGCGGGAGGAACTGCACCGACAGCATGCTCGGCAGCGCCACGCCGATGAAGCACGCCGGCATCCAGACGACGAGCTGGTCGCGCACGATGAAGCGGAACCAGCGGCGAAAGCGGGCGATTGATTCGTCGTTCAGATCGAACACGCGCCCGACGTGTGAAAGCTTGAACCGCCGCCCGCCGACGATGCTGGGGATCGCGCCGACCGTGCGGCCCATGCCCCAGCCTTCGTCGCGCGTGTAACTGCTGATCTGCGTGTTGGTCAGTCCGCCCGAGCCCGATACCGCCGCCAGCGCGCCGAGCACGCCGATCATCGTCAGGTCGACCTGCGGCATCGGCCGGCCCTCCCAGAGCGCGACGAAGAAATTGTCGACCGGCGGCGGCATCGCCGGGTCCGCGCCCGCGGCCGACATCACGGGCACGCTGCCGAATTTGAAGAACCCGCTGGAAATGTCCCACCACGTCGCGGCGGTCGAATAAAAAATCGCGACCAGCAGCAAGAAGCCGAGCACGACGACGATCTTGAACCCCATCAGCAGCTTGAGCGAGTTGTAGACCTTCCCGCCGAACACCAGGGGAATGAGCATGCCGATGAACACGACGTACTTGAGCGATTGGATCAGCGCTTTGCCGGAGATCGTGACGCCGAGCAGCTCGTAGACTTTGTCGAGTTTCGGGACTTCGCCCACCATGACGGCGGCCAGCGGCGTGGCGGCGTTGGCGACGAGGTACGGAAACACCGAGCCGAAATCGAGCGCGAGGTACGCGACGAGCCAGAACATCGGCCCGGGCGGCAGGCGGAACTTTCCGTTAAAAATCGGTTCGCCGCAGTAGAGCGTGTAGCGGCTGATCTCGAGGTTGTAGAGGACCTGCGCGCAGATGGAGATCGTCGCGAGCCAGAGGATCGCGCCGCCGTAGCGCGCTGTGGTCAGTGGGCCGGCGAGCCATTCGCCGCCGCCGATGGCGGCGCCGCCTAGCACGAGACCGGGACCGAGGAGCAGCGCCCAACTGCGGAGTGTCAGCCGGGGTGCATCAGGCAGCTCCCCGCGCTCCCATGGGGGCATGGTGTTGCGCGAAGAGGCAAGCGACTGCGGGGGCGTGGCGGCGGACGGAGCGGCGGCGTTCTTCATGAAATGGTGTGCGACAGCGTACAATCCGCCCGCGCCGCCGACAAAGGTACGATGCGGCGTCGCCTCCGGCGCTCGGACGCCTCGATAGAGGCGAGGTTTATTTCGACAGGATCAGTGCATGAAGTGGGATCGGAAACGCTCGGGCAGGCCGCGAACCGAGCGATGGCGGATCGCGCTCAGCAAGGGCGTCATCGGGCTCCTGCTCGTCGTCTTTCTTGTCGGCGGAAATCGCTGGGAACGACATTATCCGCTCGTCGCCGACCTGTTCTTCGTCGTCGGCATCACGCTGGTCGGCTTCGCGACGGCCGGCCGGATCTGGTGCTCGCTCTACATCTCCGGGCGTAAGACGAAATCGCTCGTCACGCTCGGCCCGTACTCGATGTGCCGCAACCCGCTCTACTTCTTCAGCTTCATCGGCTGCGCCGGCATCGGATTGACGACCGAGACGCTTCTGCTGCCGCTGGCCGCGCTGATCGCGTTCGCCGTCTATTACCCGTCCGTCATCGCCGCCGAGGAGGGGCGACTGCTCGAAGCACACGGCGACGCGTTTCGCGAATACCAGCGCACGACGCCGCGGTTCCTGCCGTCGTTCTCACGCCTGCGGGAAGCGGAGGAGGAATATCCCGTTCACGCGAAGCGCTTCCGCTCCGGCATGATCGACGCGATGTGCTTCGTCTGGGCGGTCGGACTGATCGAGCTGGCGGAAGGATTGCACGGCGCGGGCATCCTGCCGAGCTGGATCCCGCTGTGGTGATTACGACCGCTTTAACTGCTTGCTGACCTCGCGGGCGACGTCTTTCTCCAGCACGTAATCGCGGCCGGTCGCGTACCAGTATTGGCGCGGGAGTTGCACGCCGCGGTCGGTCTCGGCGGTGCCCCAGTTGCGGCTGTGGCGCTGCGTGCGGAAGGCGTTGCGGAGATAAACCGACGACGTGATCGGCTGCTCGGTGCGCGAGAAGCGCTCGATGACCACGCGCGGCTCGGCGACGTATCCGCCGGCGCCCGTTTTCTCGACATCGAAGCGCAGCGTGCGGCGGTAGGTCGCCAGCGAGCTGTTGGCGACGTCCTGGAAGGTCGCGACGTCGTTGCGCCAAAGTTCCCAGAATTGCTTCGACGTCAGCGGCTGGGTCGTGATCACGCCGCCGCGGAAATCCTGGCGATCGAGGACGAAACCGAAATGACGGGCGGCTTCTTCACAGCCGCGCCAGAGCGCGTCGAAGTTTTTCGCCTCGACGCGCGCGACCGCCGGCTTCTTCAGCCAATAGGGCGGCCGGGCCGTTTGCGGCGACGGCTGCGTCGCGGGGGCCGCTGCGCGCGAGGACGCGGGTTGTCGCAGCGCGCATCCGCCCAGCAGCGCGATTCCCAGCAGCAGCTGAGCAGTGCAGTTCGATCGCGTCGTCGTCATGACGTCGAATCCTCCGTCTCCACCATCGCCTCGGCCCCATCCGACAGGTGCTCCTCACGATCTTCG
>JAXDMN010000069.1:0-20079 GCA_034666045.1 Phycisphaerales bacterium
AGAAGTCCTGCTGCGCCAAAAACGAGCATTTTGTCATGCTGAGGTACTCCGAAGCATCTGCGCTACTTGTCATCAAACGCAGATCCTTCGCGAGTACGCTCAGGATGACAACGCATGGTCCTCTGAGGTGACGGACTTCTTAAACACCCTCTGAGGTACCCCGAAGGATCTGGCATCGATCGACGAAAAACGCAGATCCTTTGGAGTACCTCAGGATGACAATACTCACAATTCGAGATGTCCAGCCGCGCCAAGTGCGGGACTAGGTCTGCGCCGTTTCGCGTTTCGGTTTGGGTCTACGCGGCACCAGCGCCCGCTCGAGGTTCCGCATCGCCTGTTTCAACCGCTGCTCGTTCTCGACCAGCGCGATGCGGACCGCCCCTTCGCCATGCTCGCCGAACGCGCGGCCGGGCGCGAGCGCGACCTCGGCTTCGTCCATCATGCGCAGGCAGAACTCGATCGAATCTTCACCCGGCTTGAAATGCTCGGGATTGATCTTCGCCCAGACGAACATCGACGCCTTCGGCTTTTCGTACGTCCATCCGAGCTTGTCCAGCCCGGCGCAGACGACATCGCGACGGTGCTCGTAGATCTTGCTCTGCAGCGCCGGTGTTTCCTTGCACTCGCGCATGGCGATGACGCTGGCGATTTGGATGCCGGCGAACATGCCGTAGTCGTAATAGCCCTTGATGGTCGCGAGCGCTTTCACCATCTCGCTGTTGCCGCAGCAGAACCCGACGCGCCAGCCGGCCATGTTGTAGGATTTCGACATCGTCGTGAACTCGACGCCGATCTCTTTCGCGCCCGCTGCGGCGAGGAATGACGGCGCGTTGTAGCCATCAAAATTGATCTCGCCGTACGCGAAGTCGCTGATGATCATGACGCCATGCCGGCGGCACATTTCGATCGCCTTGTCCCAGAACCACGGCTCGATCGTGATGCTCGTGGGGTTGTGCGGATAGTTGAGGATCAGCAGCTTGGGCTTCGGATACAGCCCTTCGATCACCTGCTCGATGCGATCGAGGAAGGCTTGGTCATTCCCGAGCGGCACGCGGATGACATTCGCGCCGGCCATCGCGACGGCGTAGATATGAATCGGAAACGCCGGATCGCCGACGACGGCCGTATCACCCGGCCCGAGCATCGCGAGGCAAAGGTGCGAAAAACCTTCCTTCGATCCGATCGTCGCGATGACTTCCGTCTCCGGGTCGAGATCGACGCCGTACTTTTCCTTGTACTTGACCGCCACCTCGCGGCGCAGCCCGGCGATGCCGTTGCTGACACTGTAGCGGTGATTGCGCGGATCGAGCGCCGCCTCAGACAGCTTGTTCACGACGCACTCGGGCGTCGGATCGGTCGGATTTCCCATCCCAAGGTCGATGATGTCGACGCCCGCGACGCGCTTCTCGTACTTCATCTTGTTGATCCGCCCGAACAGGTAAGGCGGCAGACGACTGATGCGCTGCGAGACGTCGATCTTGAACGGCTGCTGTTCGATCATGACATCACATGGAAGAAGGTGCTATCGCGGAAGGTCATCGGCAATTGATTCTAACGCACCGGGCCGAGGTCCGGCAGCGTGGTTGGCTGTGTCGCCGCGCGTTCGCGCTCGAGCTGAAACTGCTTGCGGAGCTGGTCGCGGTCCTTGATCGTCGCGTCGCGCTTCTCGAGCTTGTCCTGCCACTGCTGCTTCAGCACGGGATCGTTGATGACCAGGTTCTGCGCCGCCTGAATGCCGAGCTGCTGGCGGAGCGATTTCACCGTCGCGTCGACCGCGCGGGCGTACAGGTCCTTGCGCAGGCCGTCGCGCACGTCCTCGAACTTCACCGCCTTGGGTGGAATCCGCTTCACGAGCTGGATGAGATGGAAGCCGCCCTCGGCGACGACGGTGTCGGAGATGTCGCCCTCCTTCTTCAGCGCAAACGCCGCGTCCTTGAACGCCTGCGGCAGGCCCTGCGTGTTGACGCTGAACGGCGGGAGCTCGCCGCCGAGCTGCGCGGTGCCGGGGTTGCGGCTCATCTCCTTCGCGACCTTGGCGAATGCCTCGCCCTTGTCGAGCCGGGCTTTCGCCTCCTGGATCTCCTGCATGTTCGAGCACTGGATATGCCGGCACTTCACGTTCTCGCCGTACAGTGAGCGGAAGGCTTCCTTCAGATTGTCCTCGGAGATTTTTCCCTCGAGCATCGGCTCGGCGATCTTGCGGAGGTACGCATTGGTCTCGGTGACGATGTCGAACTCCGCGCGGGTGATGTGCTGGTTCTGCAAGAACTGATCGAACGCCGTCGCGTTGTCCTTCTTGAGCTGCTCGCCGATCTCCTTCGCTTTGGCTTCATCGCCCTTCTCGCGGGCGGCGTTCATTTTGTCGACGAGCTTTTCGTTCGACTGCTCGAACATGCGGTCGATCGTCATCTCGGTCTCGCGCGCGACGTCGTCCGGCGTCACCTTCACGCCCGCCTTCGCCGCGTTCTCTTTGGCAACCTCGAGCTGCACGAGGTTGAGGAGGATGTTCAGGCCGTAGCCCTGAAAGAGAGGGCGCTGAAGCTGCTCGAGCGTGACGCTGGCGCCGCCGACCCGCGCAACGATCGGACTCTGCGTCGCTGCCGCCGGTTGCGCGGGCGCGGGTGCCGCAACCGGCGCTTTCGCCGCTGCGAAAGTCGCGGGCGCGATCGACAACAACACTCCCACGCCGACGGCGGCCAGTTGTGTTCTCAAGGTGCAATCTCCTGCGGAAAACCAAGCGAAACGGGCAGTATCGAAGCGGTATTCGGGGGTGTCAAGCCGGTGCAGTTGCGACCCGCATGGACCGGGACTAAAACTGCTCCGACATGATGATTTCCAAGCTGTTCGCGTGCGTTATCCTCCTCGGCTTCACCACCGTGCTGCCAGCGCAGACGACCTCACCGGCGACCGCCCCGGCCCTCCAGCACGCGAACGCGCGGGTGCAGCGCGCGATGATCATCAGCGTGGACGGCCTGCGTCCCGACGTCCTGCTCCGCGCCGACGCGCCGCGCATCCGCGCACTCATGAAGCAAGGCGCATTCACCCTCTGGGCGCGCAGCACCGCCGTCTCGATCACGCTGCCGACGCACGTCAGCATGCTGACCGGCGTCGAGCCGCAGATCCATGGGATCCATTGGAACGGCGACTTGCCGCTCTCCCAGCCGGTTTATCCGAAAGTCGCGACGATCTTCGAGCTCGCGAAGAGGGCCGGCTACTCAACCGGCGCCGTCACCGGCAAGAGCAAGTTCAACGTGCTCGGCAAGCCAGGCACGATCGATCACGCCTATTGGCCCGACGAGGCCAAGAGCGATGACGCCGACGTTGCCGCCCACGCCCAGCAGATCCTTCGCAGCCAGCAGCCGGAAGTTTTTTTCGTCCACTTCCCGGGCGTCGACAACACCGGGCATAAGGTCGGATGGGGAACGCAAGAGCAGCTCGACGCGGTCGCGATCGCGGATAAATCGGTCGGGCAGCTCGTCGACGCGCTGGCGGAGCTGAACCTGTTCGACAAGACGCTGATCATCCTGACCGCCGACCACGGCGGCGCGGGGCGAACGCACGGCGCGGACGACTTCCGCAGCCGCCACATCCCCTGGATCGCGGTCGGCCCCGGCGTCCGCAAGAACTACGATTTGACGATGAACCGCGATCTCGTCGTCGAAACCTACGACACGTTCGCGACCGTTTGCGCTATGCTCGATATCCCGGTGACGCCGAAGCGCACCGGAAAATTCGTCGAAGACATTTTAGAGAAACGCGAACTGCTTAAACCCAAAGGATGACTTCCACCTTCATCCTTCTCTTATACTCCTCCCATGCCCATCCTCGGCCACGGCATCGACATCGTTGAAACGTCGCGCGTGAAGCGCCTCGTCGACGAGCACGGCCAGCGCTTTCTCGATCGCTGTTTCACCCCGGCCGAGCAGGACTACTGCGCCCGCAGCCCGAAGCGCTACTACGAGCACCTCGCCGGTCGATTCGCCGCGAAGGAAGCGGTCCTGAAAGTGCTCGGCACCGGCTGGCGCGGCGGGATTCAATGGACGGACGTCGAAATACTCAAGGAACCGAGCGGGCAACCGAAGATCCAGCTCACCGGTGAATGTCTGCGCATCGCGGGTGAATTGGGAATCGTCCGCTGGCACATCAGCATCAGTCACATCGAAACGCATGCGACCGCAAGCGCGATCGGACTGCGAGGAGAAAACGGATCATGATTTCGCGACGAAAAATTCTCACCTTCACCGCGGGCGCCACCGCCGCTTACCTCTTCACGAATTCACTTGCGCGAGGCGCGGATGCGCCTGATGCGAGGCCGCAACCGAAACCCGGCGACATGCTCACGCGCAAGGTCCCGTCCACCGGCGAAGTCCTCCCCGTCATGGGATTCGGAACCTACGCGGCGATGATGACCAAGGACATGGCCGACGCGACCATCAACGGCAAAGCCGACGTGCTCAAGGCGTTCTACGACGCCGGCGGGCGCGTGGTCGACACCGCGCCGTCCTACGACAACGCCGAGGAAGTGATCGGCATCACGTCGACCCGGCTCGGACTGAATGACAAGATTTTCATCACCACCAAAGTCCTCGAGCAGACCGGCGGCGCGGAGGCGGGAATCAAATCCTTCGAGCGCTCGTTCCGGCGCCTCCAGCGCGACAAATCGAGCAAGAAAATCGAAGTGATGCAGTGTCACAACTTCATCAACTGGGACACGCATCTCCCGACCATGCGCAAATGGAAGGACGACGGTAAATTCCGCTACATCGGCGTCACGCATTATCAGAACCACGCGCACGAAGAGCTCGAGCGCATCATCAAACGCGACAAGGTGGACTTCCTCCAGGTCAACTACTCCGCGGCCGAACCGCAGGCCGCCGATCGATTGCTGCCGGCGGCGAAGGACCTCGGGATGGCGGTGCTGATCAACCGCCCGTTCGTCGGCGGCGAGGTGATTCGCAAAGCGCAGCAGAATCCGCTCCCCGAATTCGTTAAGCCGTTCGCGTCAAGCTGGGCGCAAGCGATGCTGAAGTTCGTCATCGCCCACGACGCCGTGACGTGCGTCATCCCCGCGACGGGAAAGGTCGAGCACATGAAGGACAACATGCAGGCCGGTCACGGGCGCTTGCCTGATCGGAATGAATGCGAGCAATTGAAGAAAGCGCTCGCGTAGTGGTGCGGGTTTGAACTACCACCGAAGACTATTGACCACGAAGGCACGAAGACCACGAAGAGCCGCTCTTCGTGGTCTTCGTGCCTTCGTGGTTGACCCGACTTAATCCTTCTGCTTCGCCGCGCCAAGTTCCTTCGCGATTTCGCTTTCGAGATCATCGAGCTTGCCCAGCTCGGCCTTCTCGCTCGCAAGCACTTCGGCGTTGATCATCCGGTCAATCTCTTCGTCGCTGACCAGATCTTCGCGCGTCGTCGCAGCGCTGCCGCTGCGGGCGGCGTCTTCCATTGAATCGAGGAAAAGCTCCATCCGCTCTTCCATCGATCCGGCCTGGGTGACCGCCTTCTCCCACTGCGCCTGCGTGCGCGTCAGATCCATCTCGCCGAAGATCGCGCCGATCTGGCGGGCCATGATGTCCATCGACTCGGCGAACTGCGCGCTGGCCTGCGCCTGCTGCGAGATGAGCATCGCGTTCTTGATCGCGAGCATCTGCCGCTCGAGCATTTTTTTGACCGCGGCGGTTTTCTTCAGCGCGCCGCGGATGAATTGGTACTGTCCGTCGTCGCCGATCTGCTTGGCGCGGCGCGCGTTCTTGATGAAATCGTCGGAGAACTTTTCCTGCTGGCGGATCGAGCGCTCGATCGAGCGGAGGCCCGCCTTCACCTTCATCTCGCGCTCGATCCGCCGCTCGTCTTTGCTTTTGAACAAGCCCATTTGTCATTCACCACGGTTGGAGAAGCGCCGCCGCGCGCGTTGGATGCGCTCGATGAGCCGCGCGACTGGGACGAACGGCAGCAGCGCAAACCACATCACCCACTCCGCCGCATTTTTACGGTGCGGCACGTGATACGGATCAGCGCTGGAGCGATTGCCGGACGACGGAAACATCAGCCGATATGTTACCACGTCCGCGCGGCCCGCGCGCAGTCACGCTTTTCGTACCGCGCGACGCCGGCGGAGCAATGAAAGCGACGCCGCCGCGGCAAGCGTCAACGCACCGGCCGGCTCGGGAACCGCAGTCAGCCTATTCGCCGCTCCGCTCGTGCTGAAAGGTGCTCCCTGCGCGACGTAGTTGAAATCGATCGACGAATAATCGTCCCCGGAAATGATCCCGTCGTAGTTGAAGTCGCCGTTATACCAGCCGGCGACGTTGGTTCCGATGTTGAAGTCGATCGATGAATAGTCGTCGCCGGAGATGAATCCGTCGAGGTTCGCGTCGCCCGCGTACGTGTACATGATCAGGACATCGCTATTGACGACGGCGATCCCGCTGAAGTTTCCGCCCGCGTAGCCGGCCTGGGCGGCGGTCGCGATGCCGAGGGCGGTGAGCCCGCCGGCGGCGTTGGTCTCGCTGGTCATGATGCCGTCACCATTCCACGCCCCGCCGTTCGCGCCGCTCTGGATCAGGCCCGTCAGGCCGGTGTAGGTCGAGCCGTTCGACGTGCCGACGTTGCCATTGGCGACGATGAACTTGTTGTCGCGGAGATCGAGCGTGCCGCCGTTGATGACGTTGAGCGCCGCGACCTTGCTTGTCCCGAGCGTGCCGCCGTTCGGCGTGACGTTCAGCCGCGCGTTATTCACGGTGATCGTGCCGCCGCTGACGTTGCGCACCGCGAGAATGCCGGCGGTGACGGCAAGCGTGGAGGTCGGCTGCAACGTCGCGCCGCCGCTCAAGGCCGCAGTTCCGGCGCCCTTTTTCGTAAGCGTGCGCGTGCCGACGATGTTGACCGAATTCGTGAAGTCGATCGAACCGGCGGCGGCGATGTCGAACTCGGCATTCGAGCCGATCGTCACCGGCGCCGTGATCTGTTGATTGCCCTTGATGACCTTCACCGTCGCGACGGCCGCGCCGTTGCTGATCGTGAGCGTCCCGCCGCTGCCCTGGGCGATGCGGTAGCTGATTGACTGCGCGTTCGTGACGTCGTTGTTGAACAGCATCGACCCGACGGTGCGGCTGCCGTCGAGCGTGATCGTCGCCGGCACGTTGGCGGCGGCGCTGACGCGCCCGAGGAAGTTGGCGGCGGAGCCAGTCGCGGTCGGGACGCTGCCCAGCCAGTTGGCGGCGTCACCCCACGTGCCGCCGGTCATCGCGAGCCACTGCCTGCCAAGGATGTGGCGGACGTTGCCGTCCGCGAACATCGCGTACATCTCGCCATCGCGGTCTTCGCCGAACGCGTAAAGCTGCGCGTTCGGCGCGTTGAGCAGGTACGTGAACTGGTTGATCGTCCCGCCGGCCGCGTCCATGTAGAAGACGCGGCCGACGCTGGTCGTCTCCGGCGTGGCCGGATCGTTCCAACCGAGCTCGCCGAAGACGTACTTGCCGTACAACTCCGGGATGTTGTTTCCGCGATAGACGAACCCGCCGATGACCGCCTGCCCGTCGGCGTGCGTGTACTCTCCGATCGGCTTGATGTCGTTCAGCCCGGCGGGCGCGGCGAAGTTGACGCGCGACCCTTCCCAATAAACCCACCCGTAGTTTCCGCCGCTGGTGATGACGTCGATCTCTTCGCGCTGCGTCTGCCCGACGTCGCCGGCGTAGAGGCTTCCGGTCAGGCGGTCAAAGCTCATGCGGAACGCATTGCGCAAGCCATAGGCGAAGATCTCGTCGGCGCCGTCGCTGGCGCCGAGGCGCGGATTGGCGCTGGGGATGCGGTATTGACCGTTCAGGCTCGCGGGGCCGACGGCGGCAGTTTGCGCGGTCGGCAGGCGCGGATCGATCCGCAGGATTTTCCCAAGCACGTTTTCGTTGCGGTCCGCTGCGTAGTCGCTGACGTCCTGCGCATTGCCGCGCGGACGCGCGGGCGAAGTAGACGCGTCGGTGTGGCCGTCCGGTTCGGCGGCGCCGTTCTCATCATTTCCCCCGCCGCCGTCGCCGAGCGCAATGTAGAGCAACCCGTCCGGGCCGAACTTCATCGAGCCGCCGTTGTGGTTCGATTGCGGCTTGCGGATGCGCATGATCACGCGGCTGCTGTTGGCGCGCGTCGCGCTGCTGGTCGTGTCGATGTTGATCTGGTCCGGGTTCGCGGCGTTGACCGTCCACTCGCGGATGACCGAATCATGATCCCCGAGATTGGCCGGAGCGGCGTCGGTGCCGTCCAGTTCATCGTGGATGAAATCGACGCCCGCGAAGTTCGTCGCGTTCTTCGTCTCCGATGTGAAGGTATAAAACTTTCCGAATCCCGGCTGGCCGGCGACGGCGTAATTCGGATGAAACGCCATTCCCAGCAGGCCGCGCTCGCCGGTCGTCTGAAGCGACAGCCCCGCGCCCGTCGCGCCGGTGCCGTTCACGTCGAGGAACGGCGTCGAAAGCAGCGCGTTGTTCTTGAAGAGCCGCACGTCGGCGGTGCTCTGCCCGGCGAGGAAGATGCGATCGGTGCCGTCGCCGGCGTGCGTGAGATCGAGCGATGGCCCTGCAACCGTCGTGACCTGCTCGAGCCCGATTCCGAGCGGGCCGGTGACGATGGAGCTGGTGAGCTGCGCGGATGCATGGGCCGCGGGAAGCAGAAGGATCGACGTGAGCGAAGCGATGCGCGTACGACGTCTCATGACGAGACGTAGATTACCCGCGAGACTGCACGTTTTGGGGATTTATTGCGAAATCAAACTGGGAAAGTTCGACGACGATGGCGTCGACGGAGGATTGCCAGCGCGGCGACGGCGGCGAAACCGCAAGCGGCGGGCTCGGGGACGGCGACGACGGACGCGCCCGTGCCGGCGGTGCCGCTCGTGGGGAACGGCGCGCCCTGCGCAGCGAAATTGAAGTCGATCGTGCTGTAGTCGTCACCGCTGACGATGCCGTCGTAATTGAAGTCACCGTTGTAGTAGCCGTCTGCGCCGGTGCCGACGTTGAAATCGATGGTGCTGTAATCGTCCCCGCTGATGAAGCCGTCCATGTTCGCGTCGCCGGCGTACGTGTACATCGCGACAGTCGACGCGCCCGTAATCGTCTGCCCCGCGAAGAGGTCTGTCTCGGTCGGCCCGAGCCCGCGGAGTTGTGCGCCAGTCGCGACGCCGATCGTCGTCAGGCCGGTGGTCGCATCAGGCATCGACGTGGTCAGTCCCGGCTGGTCCCACGCGCCGCCGTTCGATGCGCTCTGCACTTTGCCCTGGATGCCGCTGTAAATTCCGCCCGACGCCGTGCCCGCGGCGCTGGTGGTGATGAGCTTGTTGTCCTTGAGATCAATTCGGCCATTGCCGGTGATCGTTACCGCGCCGGTCTTGATCACCTGGTTGTGACTACCGTCGGCGGCGAGCTCGATGATCGCGTCGCCGCTCGCGGTGACCGATGACGACGTCGTTAACGACTTGCCGAGCACGAGCCTTCCGCCGGTTGCGGTCGTCGCACCGGTGTAGGCGTTGGCGCGCGACAAGGTCATCGTGCCAGTGCCGCTCTTGGTGATCGATCCGGCGCCGGATATGACGCCGCCAAAGGTGGTCGAGGCGTTGTTCCCGCCGGTCGTGAGCGTGATCGCACTGAGAGTAACGTTCCCGCCGCTGGCGCCACCGCCCGCGAGCGAGCCGATGGTCTCGTTGCCGGTCACGTTCAGCGTCGCGCCGCTGACGTTGGCGACGTTGATCGACGCCAGATCGCCCATCGAGACACCGGCATCAAGGCGCAGCGTTCCGCCGGCGATGTTGACGTTGCCGTTGTAGTTCTGGGCGGTCACCCCGGCGACGCCGGTGAAGCGCAGTATTCCGCTGCCGAGCTTCGTGAAGGTCGACGTGGTGGTGGTTCCCGCCAGCGGCCCGGCCCAGGTGAGGTCGAACGCTTGTGTATCGATGGTTCCGCCGCCGGCGGCGACTGTGATGCCGCGCCGCGCATTGGTGATGTTCATCGTCGCGCCCGCCTGCCAAGTGCCGCCGTCGAGCGTCACCTGGTCCGCCTTCAGTCCATCGGCAAGCGGCACGTTGTAGGGCAGACCGTCGCTGGCGACGATCTTCCAAGTGCCTTCCTTGATGATGAGGCGACCCTTCCAGGTGGTGTTCAACCCGCCGCTCGTTGCCGCGGCGAAGAACGTGCCGCTGCCGGTCTTCGTCAGATCGCCCGGCCCGCGGAATCCGCCTGCCGTCGCGTTGTAGCCGGTGGGATTGCTGAAGCCTTGCGTGTCGATCGTGCCGCCGGAAGGTCCGATGTCGATGCCGCGCGTGTTGGCGATGTCGAAGCTGGCGCCGAACTTGAGCGTGCCGCCGTTGAGGATGATGTTCGCGGCGGTGAAGCTCGCGGGGGCAGCGCCGAGCGCGCCATCCGCGTTGATCTGAAGCGCTCCGCCGGTGACGGTCACACCGCCGGTGTACGCGTTGGCGTTATTGCTCAATATGACGGTTCCCGCGCCGCCTTTGACGATGCCGCCGGTGCCGGCGATGCTCGATCCGATCGTCGCGGTCACGCCGGTGTCGGCCGAGATGAACTGCCCCGCCATCGTCAGCGTCGAGCCGGTGACGGTGTATCCGTTGCTCTTGAACGCCAGACTGTTGACCGACTGCGCCGAGCCAAGCGTGACGGTTCCGCCGGTTCCCCAGAAGATCGCATCACGATTGCCAGCCCACGCGCCGTTGGATGAGCCGTTGTGCCACTTGTTCGACGCCGCGTCCCACGTTCCCGCCCCGCCCATGCCTGCGCCGGTGGTCGTGTTGTTCCCCGCGGCGTTGGCGTCATTGTCCCAATACAGCTTGTTGTTGAAGCCGACGAACGGCGTGCCGTCGTTGTACTTGAACAGATCGCCGGTCCCGCCCTCGAGTGTGAATTGAAGTTGATACTGCCGGGCAGTGGTGCGCGTCAGCGGCACGATCTCAAGTTGCCCATCGCTGCGCCGCAGGCGCTGCAACGTGCTGATCCCGCTGTACTGCGTGTCGAAGTTCGTCGTGATCTGCTGCTGGCAATCGGCCACCGTCGCGGTGGGATCGTTCAGGTACGGCCCCAGGGCGTTGGTGATCATGAAATACGCTTCGCCCGCCGGATCGCCGAACGACGCGTGCAGCGGATTGAAGAATCCGACGTAGATGTCGCCGGGCTGGCCGTTGTTCTTCGTGCCGGTATTCGTGGCCGACAGCGACGTGAGATACTGCTGGTTCGGTGGCGCGTTCGTCGCGGCAAACGGCAGCCAATCACTTGGAATTGGATTGTTCGTCCCCGCCGAATCCTTGCCGATCACGATGCTCGGCCCGTAGCCGTAGCTGATGAGCTTCGTCAGCGCCGGCCCGAGGTTGCGGCTCTGCCGCGCGGACTCGCGGAACTGGCTGTAGCGCGGCTCGGTTGGCGAATTTTGATCGCTGCCGGTGAAGAGGCTGGAGCTGCCGCCGACGGTAAATGCGTCGACGAAGGTGAACCCCATCGTCCAGGCGGTGAACTGCTGCCAGCGCATTTCCACATCGCCCGGATGGCGCGTGCCTTCCGACGTCGATTCGTAGGTCTGAAGGTACAGCCCGTAAGGACGCGGCGCGTTGCCGCCAATTCCCAGGTAGCTGCTCAGCGCGTGCCGGCGGAACTGCCCGGCCTTGGCCAGCCAGTTGTGCGGATAAATGATCGAACCGTACGGGCTGTCGAACGGGTAGCTGTCGAACGAGATCGCGTCCGGATTGGCGCTGCCGATGAAGCTGGCGTAATTCGCATCGCTGCCGACGTAGAACGAGTTCACGTAGAGCAGTTGGTTCGGGAAGTTATTCCCCGCCTGTGCCGCCTTCAGCCAAGTCGCCGTCGGGCCATTCGGGTTTTCGAGATCGGACTGCTGCTCATCTCCGACTTGCAGCGCGACGAGGTCGGCGACGTGCGCTTGCTGCGTCGCATTCAGCGCAGTGGCCGGTGTCCCGTTGGGATCGGTCCACATCCCCCATTTCTGCCCGGGCTGAAGCTGACTGGCCTTGTAATCCTGGCCCCAGCTCCACATCACGCCGTTGAGATTGGCGTTGGTCAGGTTGCCGTAGTTGAAGTTGGCGGCGCCTTGGTCCAGGCCCCACATCTGGAGGCCGTTGTTGACCAGAATGCTGTGCCCCTTGCCCAGCGTGGCGACCTGCGCCAGCGATGTGGACGAACCCGCCGCCGACAGCGCCGCCGCGCACGCCAAACCCACAGCGGACATGCCGCGCTTCGTCAACTTCATCTCAACCCTCCACAAACTCGACCCGCCCCAGACACGCTTATCTATACGCCATACGAGGGCGATCGGTTGCAGAAAGTACCGTAATGGCTATTACTTGCTGGCCACGGCGGCCATACGGGGAGTGGGCGCCAAGTTTTGGGGCGGCGGCGGCCGGCTATTGATCGCGCGTCAGGATGACTTGGTACCCCGATCCACGGAGTTTCCACCCGCGCGACAGCAGGTACGGCACCGCCAATTCGCCCTTGCCGTTCCAACCGCGGTTCCAGACGGTGTCGTCGAACATGATGATGGAACGTTCCCCCAACTTCGGCTCGGCCGCCTGCACTTCGCGCAGCGCGTGCTCGGCGAAACCCGGGACGCCGACGTCGGCGCTATCGAGATACAGCACGTCGATTCGCTCCTGGCAGGCGCTCAGCCACTGCACCGAGTCGGCGACAACAACTTGGACGTCTGCTCCCCAAACGGCGGTCTCCGCCGCGGCGAAACCGGCGTACTCGGCGGTGATGTCGACCGAAATCAGCCTCCCGGCGCCGAGGCGGCTGAGAAAGGCGGCGAAGAGGTACGTCGAGTAACCCGCGCCGGCCCAGTCTTCGCGATGGCGGATGCAGCCGGTCTCGATGATGGTCGGCGCGTCGAAGCGGCGCGGAATCTCGCGCAGGAGCAGGTCGAAGGTAACGTTGCGATCCGCAAGCGGTGACGAGCCGGTCGATCCGTGGCACCAATCGCGAATCCACTGCTGCATCTGAACATCCTGTGCGATCTGATGCGGCTGAAGGAGATAACGCGGGCGCTGCAGCATCCGCAGCGCGTGGCGGCTGATCTCCGCGGCGGTCGGATAGCGCCCGGCGTACTCGACGACATTCCAACGCCGCCGGCAAGCGATGTTCACCTCGCGCAGGGCGGCGCGCGTGAGGTTGAGGTTGCGCGCGCGCGGAAGTGTCACGCAGCTCGGGTAAAAGTCATGGAAAATCCCCAGGGCCGGCGTGTTGGTCAGCGCGGCGAAGTGGTAAGGCCCGCTGTCGATGCCGATCAGCAGCGCCGCGCGTTCGAACAGCGCACCGAGCTGATACAGATCGATATGCCCCCAATCGTCGAGCAGATGCCGCACCCGCCCGTGCGGCAGACGCGGAACGCGCTGGTCCCAATCCAACAGGATCAGCGACCCGGGCATTCCCGCGAGCAACCTGCGGTACAGCCACTGCGCCGTTTTCTCAGGCACATTTTTGTGCGGTGCGAAGTTTGTTCCGTGCGTATGCATCAGCACGATTGGTTCGGGCAGGTGCTGGACAAACCGATCCACTTCCTCGCGGTGCTCCGGACGCAGGACCTTCGAGATCGATCCCTCCAGCGAGATGGTGTTGCACAGCTCATCCCAAACCATCTGGCGGTCGCCGAGCGGTGGCAACGGTTCCAGATGAAGGTTGCCCGCGGTTTTGCTTCCGATCGCGTCGCCGGCAGGGCTGGGGTTGTTGAAGTCGTCGGGATAAACCCAGTGCGTGTACGGCAGCCCGTCGATGTCGACCCAGGGTAATTCGGCGGCGTGGAAGACCGCGGTCTTGTTCTCTTCATGATGCACCGCGGGGTTCCACCCACGCCGCTTGTACAGTTGAAGCACATGCGCGATATGGACACAGTCCCCCAGCCCGTGATCGAACCAGATCCGCAGCGGCTTGCCGTCGATCGCCTGGGCGGCAGGCGCTTCGGTGATCGTTTCTCCCAACTCGCTCGTCATGACAAACCTCCGGTGGAGACGAATTCGGTCGTGTGGTCGCGGTCGACGTGATGACAAAGCTCCGGGCGCACGTGGGCGACGGCGCGCTCAAGCTGGGCGCTGGTCGGCGTCAGCCGCAGGTACTCGACGACCCTTTGGATCTGCTGCGCGGGTTCCGCGAGCAGGCGGTCAAATTCGACCGTGAGATGTTCGACCCGGGCAAGGAATTGCTGCTTCTGCTCCCAAAGCCAGCGCTGCACCTTCTCGGCCTCTTCATCACTCGTGTGCAATGACGCCCGACAGGCGCGCGACCGCGCCAGCAGCGATCGGATCGATGTTTCGAGCGGACGATCGATGTGGATCACGCGCAGCCCGTCGCCGCAGATGCTTTCGAGCAACGGGCCCATCGCGCACAGGTGCGGGTATTTTCCACCCGCCAGTTTTCCCTTGGCCATGGCAGAGAACCTCACGTAGCGGACGTGGCGCAGCAGGCGCGCGTGCAGTTCGTCGGGCGGAATCTGCAGCTCGGTCGTGGGGAATGGGTAGGCCTTTTCACAGACGCGAACGAGTCCGACCGCCTCGAATCCGCCGGTCGGCTCGTACCCGCGGAGCTTGTCACCCATGTGCACGCCCAAGTGGTAGAGCACGCCCGCCAGGCAGCTCGATCCCGAGCGATGCAGCCCGAGAACCGCCACGAAATCCGGAAGCTGAACGGCCTGCGCCGGATGTCCGGGCCAGAAGCGCAAGGGCATCGCTTTGCACTTAATGTCGCTGTACCCCTCATCCTGTCCGGCGAGCCAGCGCCGCGGGACATAGACGTTGTGCTGCCCGGTCTCATGGAGTGCGCCCAGGCGGTGGTCGATGTGGTGACGCGGGTTTTGCGCATGCGCCGGATAGTCCGTGAGCCATCGGTACGCGGCCGCCATGAAATCCCGGCGCATCGCATATGCGTGCGTGCGATGGACGTTTAGCGCGCGCATGACCCAGTGGCTGACGTGCGCCGGCGGCGGCGCGTTGCGCAGGTACTGGCCTCCGAGATAGAGCTGATCCCATCCCGGCGGCAGTTCGACGAGGAACTGCTGCACCGCGTCGCGAAAGTCCGGCGGAAAGACGACGTCGTCCTCGAGAACCAGCAATGTTTGCACCTCGTCGATCAGCGCGTTCTCGATCACGCGAAGATGCGATTGCAGGCACCCCCACGCGCCCTCACCCGCCTGCCACCACGCCGGCGGTTTGACGACCGCCGCATCAACCGCGCGAAATCGCTCGCAGCGTCGAAACGGCCAGCCGATCTCGTCCAAATGGCGATTCAGCCGCTCCCAGCGCTCGAGTCGGCGATCGAGGTTGATGACGACGACGCGATCGAAGAAATCTTCGATTGCATTGGGCGCGATCGACGGCGAAATGGCGTGCTGCATCGCGGTCACAAGCAATACTCCCGCCGGCACATGTATGTGCCGACCGCGCGCGCCACCGGCTTGCGCGGGTCGACCCATCGGATGACGCCGTTCTTGTCGTAGTAACAGTCGCGCTCGAACACGAAGCCGTAGTGCGCCAGCATCTCAAATCGTTTGGAAGCCAGCTTCCCCCGCCGCGAGCGGTTCCCGTGATTCACATCGCTGATCGTCTGCGGAATGTAGGTGACCGAGCGGATGTAGGGAGCGGCGCGCTGCGCATATCGGTCGAGCGCCTCGGCGTAGGCGATGTCGCCGTACGGCCAGATCGCGCGGTTGATCGGTGTTAGCACCGCTTTGTTGGCGCCGCTGACCACGCAATCGAACACGCCCACGTGCTCGAAGAACTCGCTGCGCGCCGCCCACCCGCCGCCGTCCACCGCGCGCGCCTTGCCCTCCACGAGCGAACCTCCGGCAACGAGGCACAGCCGCGGGCGCGCCGGATCCTCCGAGAAAATGATCACCGATTGCAGTTGAACCAGATCGTGCTTCTTCAGCGCGTCGACAGTGCGCGCGGGCCAATCCGTATCCGGCATCACGACGTCGGCGTCGATCCAGGCGACGTACCTGCATCCGCCGTTGGCCAGCTCGCGCCCGCCGATGTTGATGCAGTTGGTTTTGTGCCACTTGGGAAAGTCGGTGCGCAGGCACCTCACGTTGGGCAGCTCGGCCAGCGTGAACTTTTGGCCCGGCAACTGGATCTCCACCGTAAGATGCCGCACGCCCGCGCGCTCGATGCTGTCGCGATGTCGGAGGTAAGCCGCCAGCCGCTCGGGATTCCCGTGCAGGTTGAAATAAGCGGTTACCACGCCCAGGCTCATCACAACTTCTCCGCCAGCGGTGCCACGGGATAAATGACGCCGAACTCTTTCCCACCGCCCGGCAGGACTTCGTGCCGCCGATCCGCCAGCCGTTCACATACGGCGTTGAAATGGTCGCGGTCGCGCGGGCGATTGACGTCGTCGAACAAGATCCAGCCGGAGGTGTCGAACAGATCGAGATGGCGCGCGAAACCTTCGCGTCCGATGCGGCTGGGCGGCCCATCGACGAGCACCGCCGCCGGCTGGAGCGATTTGATTCCCGCGCGCACGGCGTCGCGGTCGTACCAGCCCCCGTTGATCGGCGCGTAGATGTACTGCGACGCGTACTTTCCCACCCATTTCGGGTCATGTTCGACCGAGTGCATGCGAAAGAACCACGACAGCTCCTGCGTGCCGCGCCCGCTCCCGAGCTCGAGCACCGACGCACCGGCGGGCACGTGCAGCACCATGAACTTCAGCATCTCCGCGGGGATCGACCACCCGTTGAGCGGATTGGATCGGCCGATGAACTCAACGAGTCGCAGATTGATCCGCCCGTGTGCCCGGATGTGTTTCAGGAAACGCGCGCTTTCGATCGCATGGGGGAAACCGGCGCGGGTGTAATCCGCTTCCCGCTGCGCCAGGCGCGCGGTGACGGTCTGATCCCACTTGAAATGATTCACCCTTAGCAGCGCTGGGGCGCGGTTCCTGGGCTGTTCCAGGACACGATGCGCGCCCGGCTCGCAGCGATGATGACCCTTGCACGCGACGATCTTCCGCGGCGCAGCGCCCAGGATGGTCTCCGAAACATTGCACGCAATCGGGAATTGCTCCCACAGCGGAACGTCTGCGCAGATGTGATTCAACTCGCCGCCCAGCGCCACCATGTCGACAAACCGCCCGGGGATGAACGTGAAGCCGTTAGCATCGGCGGCGCTCAGCAACTTGCGGAGATCGGCCGGCGTCCTGGAGAAACGGTCGCATTCCACGAACTCGTCCAGATCGGCGTTGATGACCCAGTCGCCGGGATCGACGCAGCTCGCGACCAGCGCGTTGAGCCTGGCTTGCTTCTCCGGACCCAGAAATGTGCCGACCCACTGCTGGCGCGGCTGAATCCCGAACGCGGCGAGCGCGTCCATCACCACGGCCCGGTTGGGATTCTCCAGCGCGTCGCAGTGCAGGACGATGAGAAATTCATCCACGCCCAGGCTCTGGTAGTAGCGGATGAAGTGAGGAATCAGCTCCGGCGTCTGCACGCCCACGCAAGTGAGGAGAAACAACTTGAACGGTTGCTGCATCGTCACGCCAATACGCAGGGCGGCCGCACGAACGCCAAAGCTTCTTTCATCGCGGTGGGTGATGAGCTAAGGCGGAGATAATTGACGATGCGCTGCGCCTGCCCCGCTGGATCGTGACGCATCGCGTCGTAGTCAACGCGCAAGTGATCGAGCCCGCCCAGGAATCGCTCGCGTTGCTCCCACATCTTCTCCAGCAATGGGCGGCAATGGCTGGGATGCCACCAGCGCGTGCGCTGCAACGACTGAACGCTCTCGTCCAGCGGGCGGCAGACCGCAATGACCTGAATGTCAGATCCCCAAGCCTCGATCATCTCCTCGCCCATGACGCACAGCAGCGGGTGTTTGACCGCCACGCGCTTGCCGCTGCGCTGCGCGCGCCGCTGCTGATCACCCAGCCACCACTTCAGCACGTGCACGCGATCCGCCTGCGGCATGCTCGCGATCAATTGCGGCTCGTTCCACATCTTGCGCAGTTGTCCGCTGAGCCAGGCCGGCTCGTAGTAGCCAGACTCGTTGTGCTGATTGGCGCGGACCAGGTGCGCGCCCAGATGCAACCCCAGGCGATGCAACAAACCCGCGATGCAGCTCGAACCGCTGCGATACAGGCCGAGCACCACGACGGGCGCGGGCGGTGTGTTGGAATCGAGCGGCTCCACTGACATGCAAGCTCCAGCATCCGATTCAATAGCTGAGCGCGCCGCCGTCGTAATACAGCTCGATGGCGCGGATCACGTCCAGCGGGCGGATGATCGCCATGCACTTGCCCACCGGCGCTTTCATTCCAAGCACCGGGTTGTCGCACAAGCTTTGGTCCTGCTCGGACCCATCATTCAATCGAACGACGCGCGACTTCCAGCAGGCGCGTGTGCGGCAGCAGGGAAGCTTGCCGAGCGTATGCAACGTCGTCTGAAGCGGATATTGCGTCCACGACACCGGCTCGCGCCCGCCCAGCAGCGCGACGTATGGTTTCTGAAAGCCCGCGAAGAGGTGTTGAATGAACGTGATCGGTCCCAGCCCGCCGTCGGCGTGATAGCACAAGCGGATGAGCTGTCGCGCATTGGTTTTGCCCACCAGGTTGATCACGCCGCGCAACGAGACGTGCAAATGGTCCTGCTGTCCCACCTGCACGAACTGGATCCGCCCGCGAAAGTAATTGACGACCTCCTGGTACGACTCGATCGGCCACTGCTTCAGCGTGAAATCGCTTTTCACACCGGCGTTGACGATCCAAAACCGTGTGGGCTTCCCGGTGACGTGCTCCTGAACCTGGTGCAGCCATCCGCGCTCTTCTTCACTGAGATAAAAATGCGGCCGATTCGTGACCAGATCGAGCGGAACGCCGAGCCGTTTGCCGAGGTCGTGGCAATAGCCGCGCAGGAACGGGTTGGGGATGTCGTCGCATCGCGCGATCAGATCGCTGTAGTGCATCTCGAGGGTTTCGGTGTCGGCCTCGCTCTCCTCCAGGTGCGTGACATGCGGGTTGTGATGAAAGATCTCATCGCACGACGTGCGCACGTCGGTGAGGAAATCACCGGGATACATTGCGTGGAGCGACTCCAGCGCGGCGGTCAACGTGCAGACGTCGCCGGGCGAGAGGAACGTTTTCAGGATGACCTTGCGTGGCATGAAGCGACGACCTCGTCGCGCATGGCGTGCGGGGCGCGCGATGCGTGCGCGCAGTATTACCGCGCCGCTTCATGTGCATCGATTACCCTGATTAGGGTAATTGTTTTGGCGCCCTCGGCGCGCGCACATTACCCGCGGTCGTCCCGGCCGCTGCATTCACCACACGCATCATCGCCCCATGCGTTTCCGGGCGACGACGAACCTTGGCAGGAGCTGCCCGTGGTCGAATTGCGCGCCTCGCGATCAGTCGCTGCGAGATTCGTTCTTCTTCCAGGCGGTGCGTTATGCCCGTGAATCCCCCCGGCGCGATGCCCTTTGGTACCGGCGGTTTCGACCCCGACGATGAATCAGCCGGCCCGGAGTTCGCCGACTTCGGCCAAGGCAGCAGCGGTTCGGACGGGTCCTCGGGTCCAAGCTCTTCAAGTTCGCCGCCGAGTTCGTCCAGTTCCGCTCCGAGTTCCTCTAGCTCGACCCCGAGCTCATCCAGTTCCGGGTCATCGAAGTCCTCGTCCAGCTCGAGCTCGAGATCCAGTTCCAGCTCTCGATCCAGTTCCAGCTCCAGCTCCAAATCAAGTTCCAGCACCCCACCGCCGCCGTCATCTTCTTCGTCGTCATCGTCTTCAAGTTCGTCGAGCGCATCCAGCTCCTCCAGCTCTTCGGATTCGTCCAGTTCATCTTCGTCGGGTTCGTCCGGCTCGTCGGGATCATCTGGATCATCGGGTCAGTCTTCGTCGTCGCGCCGGCCGCCGGATCCCCCACCGGGCCCGCCGCCCGATGAAGACCCGTGCAAGAAAAAGACCGATACTCAGTCTCCCGTTCGTTACTGGAATGGCGCGGTCGTACTCGCGGAGACGGACCTTGCAGTTCCCGGCTCCGGCTTCTTCGGGCACGTGCGCGCGTACAACAATCAAACCCCTTACGACGGC
>JAXDMN010000070.1:0-3884 GCA_034666045.1 Phycisphaerales bacterium
GATGCGGCTCGCGGTGGCGACAAAATGTCCGCGGTTGCGGGCGCGCACCTCACCGCAGCAATCTGAGCAACCGATATGCCATGGCCACCGCGCGCGGGCGCACTTCCCAACTGCCTGAGGATCGTTACATTTCGCGACTCCAAAATTCACCGCCCGCACAGAGGAGACGACGCATGGCCCGCAAGGCGGCCACGAAGAGATCGGCCGATCAACATGAGTATCCGCGGATGCAGCTCCGCCGGGCGAACTGGACGAATCTCAATGGCACGTGGGATTTTGCGATCGATGCAACCGCGCAGTGGACCGCGCCGGATCAGGTGGAGTTCGATCGCACGATCGTCGTCCCGTTCGCACCGGAAACGCCTGCGAGCGGCGTGGAAGAGACCGGCTTCTTCGACGCGGTGTGGTATCGACGGACGTTTGCGACGCCGAAGCTCAAAAACGGCGAGCGATTGATCCTTCATTTCGGCGCGGTGGATTACGAAGCAAGCGTCTGGGTGAACGATTCGCTCGCCGCGCGGCACGAGGGCGGCTACACGCCGTTCTCGGCGGACATCACCGACCTGCTCGACGGCGATGGCGCGGGCGGCGCGCAGACGATTGTCGTTCGCGCGTTTGACGATCCTCACGATCTCGCCAAGCCGCGCGGCAAGCAGGATTGGCAGCTCGAGCCGCACTCGATCTGGTATTTTCGCACCACCGGCATCTGGCAGACGGTCTGGATGGAAGTCGTGCCGCAGACGCGGATCGCATCGCTGCAATGGACGCCCTGCGTGCGCGAGTGGGCGTTCGATTTTTCCGCGCGCGTCGCCGGCCCGGTTCCCGATGGACTCAAACTCCGCCTGCGGCTGAGCGCGCACGGCAAGGAACTCACCCACGACGCCTATTCCCTCTCCGACCGCGAAATCCTGCGCCGCATCGCATTGCCCGATCCCGGCATCGAAGATCATCGCAACGATCTTCTGTGGTGGCCGGATCGGCCGAACCTGATCGACGCGGAGATCGAGCTGCTCGACGGCGACGGCGAAGTGATCGATCGCGTCGAAAGTTACACCGCCATGCGATCTGTCGGCGTGGATCACGATCGGTTCGTCCTGAACGGTCGGATGGTCGACCTGAAACTTGTGCTCGACCAGGGCTATTGGCGCGAAAGCGGTTTGACCGCGCCGAGCGACGCCGCGTTGCGGCGCGACGTCGAGCTCGTCAAAGAGCTCGGCTTCAACGGCGTGCGAAAGCACCAGAAAATCGAAGATCCACGCTTCCTCTACTGGGCCGACAAGCTCGGCCTGATGGCGTGGGAGGAAATGCCCTCGCCCTACCGTTTCTCGCAGCAGGCGATCGAGCGGCTGACGCGCGAATGGCTCGCCGCGATGGCGCGCGACATCAGCCACCCGTGCATCATCTGCTGGGTGCCGTTCAACGAATCGTGGGGCGTGCCGGACCTGCCGAACGTCGCGGCGCAGCGCGAATTTCTCCGCGGCGTCTATCACCTGACCAAATCGTTCGACCCGAACCGCCCGGTCATCGGCAACGACGGCTGGGAAATGGTCGTCACCGATATCGTCGCAATCCACGACTACGAGCGCGTTCCCGACAACGTCACCAAACGCTACGCGCGCACGAAGGGAAATCTCGCCGACCTGTTCAAGTACGAACGCCCCGGCCACAAGCAGTTGCTGCTCGAAGGTTGCCCGTACGAGAACCGCCCGATCATGCTGACGGAGTTCGGGGGCATCGCGTATTCCAAGGACACGAAGCACACCTGGGGCTACAAGCGCGCCGCGACGCCGCGCGAGTTCGGCAAGCAGTACGGCGATCTTCTCGCCGCCGTGCGCGCGATGCCGCTATTTTCGGGGTTCTGCTACACGCAGTTCACCGACACGTACCAGGAAGCGAACGGCCTGCTCTACATGGACCGCACGCCGAAGGTGCCGATCAAAGAGATCAGGAAGGCGACGAGCGGCTAGCGCACCAGCGCTGCCACATCGCGCGATAGGCGGACTCGACGTCGCGCGCGAACCCCGCGGCGTCCATCAGCGGTGAGGCGGCCATGCGCTGGCGCAGCGTTGTCCGCAGCCCGGTGAGGCGGGTCAGCTCCCCCGCGAGCTGCACGGCGATTTCGACGTAACCCTCGAGCGAACCGGCGACGAGTTCTGCCAGGCCGATGGTCGACAGCAGGCTCAGTCCCGCGCGCGAGACGGCATGCTCGCCGGCGAAGGAGACGACCGGGACGCCCATCCACAGCGCATCGCACGTCGTCGTCCCGCCGTTGTGCGGAAACGGATCGAGCGCGATGTCGATCTCGTTGTGGAGGGCGAAATACTCGTTCAGCGGGCGTTTGCCGGCGAATTCGAGCCGCGCGGGATCGACGCCGCCGGCGGTGAAGCAGGCGCGCACCTCTTCGATCTGCCGTGGTTCACACGCATGCAGCATCAATCGCCCGGCCGGCACTTTTTTGAGAATCTGCGTCCACGCCGCCTGCGCGCGCGGCGTGACCTTGGTGAAATTGTTCAGGCAGGCGAAGGTCACCCGCCCCGCCGCCGACCCCGCCGCCGACCGCGCGGCCGGCAGCGGGCCGATCTCGGGGCAACGCATCGGCGGTACGTAGCACACGTACGTCCGCGGCAGGCGAACGAGCGACTCGGTCCGAAAGCGCTCGTGCGCGCCCGGGGGATCGAGATATTGATCCGACAGCGCGTAATCCATCGTCGCCAAGCCGGTCGTCGTCGTGTAGCCGAGATAGCTCACCTGCACCGGCGCGGGTTTTCGAGCGAAAACGAGCATGCGGTTGCGCGCGGTGTGGCCGGCGAGATCGATCAGGATGTCGATGCGGTCCTGCCGGATGATTTCGGCGACGCGCACATCCTCCACGCCGGCGATATCGCGCCAGCCCGCGGCGACGACCGATTCGAGGCGGCGGGTCAGCGCATCGCAATTGCACGCGTCGCTGTAACAGAAGACTTCGACCTGCTCGCGGCGATGGGCAGCGATCAACGGCTCGATGAAGAAGCCCACCGGGTGCTGCCGCAGGTCGGGCGACACGTAGCCGATCCGCAGTCGCCGGTCCGGCGAGCGATCGTTGGAATGCCCATCCGCAGCCGGCGGATAATGCGATTTCGCGTGACGATCCGCCCAGCGAAGATGCTCCTCAAAAATATCCCGCGCACTTGGCCCGTCGCAGTATGCCATCGCCAGCAGCAGGTTGCTGTGCACGTCCGCGCGTGCCGGATCGAGCTCGATGGCGCGGCGGAAGCAGTCGATCGCGTCCGCTGGGCAGCCCTGCGCCTTGCGCAGTTGTCCCATATTATTCCAGGCGGCGGCGTTGTCAGGTTCCAGTTCCATCGCGCGGCGCAGCGCCGCCTCGGCCGGCTCCAACTGGTGCAACTCCATCAAGACGCTCGACAGGTTGTGAAAGGCGGGGGCAAACGTCGGCGCCAGTTCCGTCGCGCGCCGCAGCGCCTCGACCGCCGCTGGACCGTTGCATTGCTCCAGCAGCACGGTGCCGAGGTTGTATTGCGCCGCGGCGAGCTGCGGATTCAGCGCCAGCGCGCGCCGGCAGCACGCGGCCGCTTCGTCCAGCCGCCGCTGCGCGAGCAGAAGATTGCCGAGGCTGTTGTGCGCGTCGGCGTTGCCTGGTTCAAGTTCGATCGCGCGGCGAAATGCCGTCTCCGCTTGCGCGAGCTGGCCGAGCGGTCGCAGCGCCTCCGCCAGGTTGTAATGAAACGCCGCGCACGAAGGATTTCGCGCGATCGCGCGGCGGATCAGCGCACACGCTTCTTCATGCCGCCCCTGTTGATGTGCGGCGACGCCGAGCAGATGCAGCGCGTCCGGATGATCCGGGTGCCGTTGCAGCACCTCACGATACATCGCCTCCGCCTGCGCGA
>JAXDMN010000071.1:0-14537 GCA_034666045.1 Phycisphaerales bacterium
CGGCGGCTTGGACGGGTCGGGCTTGCGGACTTTGATGCAGCAGGACTGGCAGGTGCCCATGCCGCAGGCCATGGCGCGCTCGACGGCGATCTGGCATTCGATGCCGCGGGCGGCGGCGATGTCGGCGACTCGCTTCATCATCAGCTCGGGGCCGCAGGTATAAATGACAGGGCTGAGGGGTGAGGAGTGAGGACCGAGTGAATCCAAGTAGCGCTCGAGAGCTTGCGTGACGAAGCCCCGGAAGCCGTAGGAGCCGTCGTCGGTGGTGATCACCGATAGGATGCCGTGGCGAGAGAATTCGTCGATGCAAAAGCTTGGATTGCCTGCGCGGTCGGCGTCAGCGGTGATCGTCAGCGGGAGCAGGTCACGCCGAAGCGCGCCGCAGAACGCGACGGCCGGGCCATTCGCCAGCTTTTCCGCGAGATACAGCATCGGCGGGATGCCAACGCCGCCGCCGACGAGGACGGCGGTCTGCTGCGACATCGGCAGGCGGAAGGTGTTGCCGAGCGGGCCGAGGATGCCGACGTGATCGCCGACGGTTAGTCGGCTCAGCCAATCGGTGCCGACGCCGACGACGCGATGAATGATGTCCAGTTCGACGCCGCCGCCCGCGCGCCCGCCCGCGCCGCCGGTCACGTTTCGCCGGCCGGCGAGGGAAAACGGTCGCCGCAACAGCGCGGCCGGCGACGCGAGATCGGCGGCGCAGATCTCGATCGTCCGCCCCGGCTGCCACTCGACCTCGCAGTCGTGCTCGCCCGCTTCGTCCTGAGCGAGATCGCGGCAGGCGATCTGGATAAACTGCCCCGGCTCGGTCGCTGGGAACTCGGGCAAGCTGAGCACGAGCCGATAATGCTCCGCGCACAAGGGCACGTTGGCGGCAACGGTCGAGACGAACTGATTTCGCGCGACGACTGACATCAAGGATGGTTTACCACGAAGCCAGGAAGATCACGAAGCGTCGCACGCGCATCCTCATACTTCCCCTGCGCGCCGCGCAAGCGCGCAGGGGAACATCGAACGGAGATCAACCGCTTCGTGCTCTTCGTGACTTCGTGGTTCAATTACTTTGATGGGGTTCGACGACGCGCAAAAAAAACTTCCGGAGGGGTGGCTCCTATCCACCTCCGGAAGTGCGCCACGGCTTTGATAAGCCGCTAGTCGAAATTGCTCGTGTCGCAGGCATGGAATACGGGTCGCTGGCAAGCGTTGCCCGCAGCCGCAACGTCGTGAATATACCGGCCGCCGCTGCCGAGTGTCAATTCAGACTGACCCCCTAAAAAGAATTTATCGGACGCCGTTAATCGTTGCTGCGACAGCACTTTAAGCATTTTCTGCCGGTCCGGTTTTTCCCGGAGCGCGCACGGTATGAAGGTTGCTAATCCGCCCCCGCCGCCACTCAGCGCGCGCGGCGGGCACAGCCGTCTTGGACACCCCGGTTCGCCGGTTAGAATCCCGCCCCCATGAACCGGATCGACGCCGCCATCGCCATCGTCTGCCGCGACCGAAAAGTCCTCGTCTGCCAGCGCAAGGACGATGACACCTTCGGCGGCTACTGGGAATTCCCCGGCGGCAAACAAGAGGCCGGCGAAACCCTCGAACAATGCCTGGCCCGCGAGCTTCGCGAAGAACTGGCCATTACCGCCCGCCCAATCGCCCGCCTGGCGACGGTCGAGCACGAATACCCAGGCGTGCGAATCCGCCTGCACCCCTTCGTCTGCGCCCACCTCGCCGGCGAAGTCGAGCACCTCGAATGCCAGGCCAGCCGCTGGATCGACCCGCCGATGCTGCGCGACTACCGCTTCCCGCCGGCGAATGAAGCGCTGATCGAGGAAGCGATCGCGTACCTGGCCGCGGCTCCGTGAGCCCCGCACTCAGGTCGCCGACATCGCCGGACTTTTCCCCGTTCCGCTTGTCCGCCGCCGCGAGGCGTTGTACGATTCGCCATCAGTTAACTTCGGGCGATTAGCTCAGTTGGCCAGAGCGCACGGATCACACCCGTGAGGTCGGGGGTTCGAGCCCCTCATCGCCCATTTGTAGGGTATTCCTGGGGTCCCCGGGTTTCTGTCATTTCTCGCAAACGGCATTACCGCAGCAAATCAACCTTCTTGTGCAGCGGCCGGCTCAGTAACCGGTGGTGCGGGGATGGTTTCCCCGCCGCCAATTTCTACTTCTACCTGGTGCTCCTGGCGGTCGTCGCGGAGAGCAATGGTTTTGTCCGGTTGCTCGACGCCGTCGAGGAGGATGCGGGTGACTTGGCGGCCGGGACCGAGGTTGCGGACGTGGATGTGGTGGAAGGTTTCGCGGTATCGGTAATGGACGTCGAAGCTCGTCCAGCCGGCGGGGAAGAGCGGCTCGACGCGCAGGCGGTCGACTTCCAGGCGCAGGCCGAGCAGGGATTCGGTGATCAGGCGGTACATCCAGCCGGCGGAGCCGGTGTACCAGGTCCATCCGCCGCGGCCGGCGTGTTGGGGGTTGGTGTAGACGTCGGCGGCGAGGACGTAGGGCTCGACCTTGTACTGCGCGACGGCGGATTCATTGTCGCCGTGGCGGACGGGGTTGATGAGGTTGAAGAGTTCCCACGCGCGCGGCGCGTCGCCCATGGCGGCGAAGGCCATGACGGACCAGACGGCGGCGTGCGTGTATTGCCCGCCGTTCTCGCGGACGCCGGGGACGTAGCCCTTGATGTAGCCGGGGTTGAGATGTGACGTGTCGAACGGCGGATCGAACAACTGGATGACGCCGATGTCGCGCTTGACGAGGCGGGCGTCGAGCGCGTCGAGGCCTTGCTGCGCGCGGGCGGGATCGCCGGCGCCGGTCAGCACAGCCCAGCTCTGCGGGAGCGAGTCGATCTGGCATTCCGGGCTCGAGATCGAGCCGATCGCTTCGCCGTTGTCGAAATAGGCGCGGCGATACCACTGGCCGTCCCAGCCGTCGCGCTCGATGTTCTGCTGAAGCTTCGCCGCCTCGGTGGCACAGACTTCGGCGAAACCGGCGTCCTGCCGGCGCTTGGCGATCTCGCCGAACTGCACGAGCACGTCGTAGAGGAAGAAGGCGAGCCACACGCTCTCGCCGCGGCCGTGTTCGCCGACGAGATTCATCCCGTCGTTCCAATCGCCGCAGCCCATCAGCGGGAGCCCGTGCTCGCCGAAGCGCAGGCCGTTGCGGATCGCGCGAACGCAGTGCTCGTAGAGCGTCGCGGATTCGTCGGAGCGGCCGGGCAGGTCGTAGTAGCTTTCTTCGTCCGGCTTGACGAGTCGGCCATCGAGGAACGCGATTTTTTCATCGAGCACGCCGGTGTCGCCGAGCGCGGCGACGTAGCGGCAGGCGGCGTAGGGGAGCCAGAGGTAATCGTCGGAGATGCGCGTGCGCACGCCGCGACCCTGCGGCGGATGCCACCAGTGCTGAACGTCGCCTTCGCGGAACTGGTGCGCCGCGCAGCGAATGAGTTGCTCGCGGAGCGTGGCCGGGTCGGCGTGGACAAGGGACATCGCATCCTGCAACTGATCGCGGAATCCGAACGCGCCCCCCGACTGATAGAAACCGCTCCGCGCCCATGTGCGGCACGCGAGCACCTGATAAAGCAGCCAGCCGTTGGCGAGGAAATTGAGCGACGCGTCCGGCGTCTGCACGTGAACGGCGCCGAGCGTGCGGTTCCAGAAACCCCAGACGCCCTCGAGCGCCGCGCGGGCCGGGCCGGTGCCGCGGAAGCGGGTGACGAGGTTGCGTGCATCGGCGAGATCGCGGCCGGAGCCGAACGTGAAGGCGATGTCGCGCTCCTGCCCGTCCGCCAGTTCGATCGTCACCTGCATGGCGGCGCACGGATCGAGTCCGGCGCCGACGCGACCGGACAGTCGCGTGCGGCCCATGCCGGCCGGATTCGCGGGGCTGCCGTTGCGGCCGATGAATTCGGTGCGGTCGCCGGTGACGGTGCGCTGGGCCTCGCTCGTGTCGAGAAAGGTGACACGCTCGCCGAACTCGCTGTTGTAAGGATTTCGCGCAAGGAGCGCGCCGGATTTCGGATCCACTTCCGTCACGACGTGCGGCAGATTCGCCGGACGATGGCTGCCGAGCACGAGGTCGAATACGCCCGTGACGGAAATCCGCCGAGAGCGGCCGGACGTGTTGCGCAGCTTGATGACGAAAAATTTCAGCGGCGCATCGGTCGCGACGTAAGTCCGCATCTCCGTTGCGATGCCGTCGTCGATGTACTCGAAGACGCTGTAGCCGAAGCCGTGCCGCGTCGTATACGGCATCGGGCCGCGCGCGGGCAGCGGCGTCGGGGACCAGAATCGGCCGCTTTCTTCGTCGCGGACGTAAAACGCTTCGCCGCTCGGATCGCTGACCGGATCGTTGTTCCACGGCGTCAGGCGGTAGCCGTGCGCGTTCTCGCACCACGTGTACGCCCCGCCGCTTTCGCTGACGACGGTGCCGAACCACGGATTCGCAAGCACATTGACCCACGGCGCGGGCGTCGGCGAATCGGGCGTGGTGGTGATGACGTACTCGCGACCATCGTGCGTGAACCCGCCGATGCCGTTGAAGGCGACCAGATCGTGCCGCTGCACTTCAACCGCGACCGGAACATCCGGCCCGCGCTTGACGATGTTGAAGCGCGGGACGGTCGGCTCCGGACGCGAGCGGCGGTCCATCTGCTCGGCAAGCGTGCCGCCCGTGTCGCTGATGATCGCGCGCGCGACGGTCTGCATGAGGACCTTGTCCTCTTCGGACATCTGCTCGCTGCGGCGGACGAAAATGCCGCCCGGCTTGTCGAGCAGATTGGCGTCGACGCGCGACGCGATGACGTTCATGATCTGCTCGTGCAGCACTTGCCGATAGCCGGATTGGTCCTCGTTCCAGATCACGAGATCGACCGTCAGCCCTTTGACGCGCCAATACGTATGCGCCTGCACGAGCTGGCGCACGAGCTGGATCTGCGCCTGCTCGGAAATGCGCAGGAGAACGATCGGCAGATCGCCGGAAATGCCGTAGCCCCACAGCCCGGATTGTCCGCGGCGATTGCGGGCGATCACGCTGCCCGGGGCGCGGAGCACCGGATTCGCGTAGAGGATGCTGCTGGCGAGTCGGCCGTAGAGCTGCGTTTCGGCCTCGGTGGCGTCGAGCTGACCCAGCACGACCTGGCTCTGCGTCCACGCGAGCTCGAACACGCGATCGGCGAGGTGGCTGTCGTGATATTTTTCGATCAGGCCCATCGCCCCTTCGCGCGTTTCGGACACGCCGGTCACCAAATGCACGCGCGCGGTTTCGCCCGGCTCGATGACAACCGCGTTTCGCACGGACACGACCGGATCGAGCACCGAGCCTTCACTGTTGCCGAGCAACTGCACATGCATCGCCGCGGGATCGGCGACGGTGCGTCCGCGGCCGATGAATTCGGCGCGGCCGGTCTCGTAGGACGTCTCGCCCTCCAGCGTGCCGTGCACGGTCATCAGATGCATCATCCAGGGCGGGCGCTCGCCGCCCGAGCGCGGGCGGCGCGTGCAGAGGATCGCCTGCCGGGCGCGGACGAGCTCCGTCTGGACGAACAATTTGCTGAACGCCGGATGCGCCGCGTCCGCCGCAGGCGTGGCGAGAACGACTTCGGCGAAGCTCGTGAACTCGATCGTGCGCGACGTTCGCCCGCGGTTGGTGACGTTGATGCGGCGCAGCTCGATGTCGTCCTCGGGCGAGACGCTGATCTCGACGTGCGTGTCGATGTCGCCATCGCGACGGCGGAATTCGGCGCGGCCCTGCGAGTAGATCGCCTCGTACTTCGCCGCGCGCTTGAGCGTCGGCTGATGCGCGCTGGACCAGAATTCGCCGCTTTCGACGTCGCGGAGATAGCAGAACGTTCCCCAGCCGTCGCGCGTCGGATCTTCCTGCCAGCGGGTGACGGCGAGGTCGCGCCAGCGGCTGTATCCGCCGCCGGCCGCGGTGACCATGACGTGATAGCGCCCGTTCGACAGCAGGTGCACTTCGGGCGCGGGCGTGTGCGGCGTGTTAAAGATGCGGTAATTCGCCTCGACGTCCGCCGGTGTGCCGCGCGCGGCGGAGACTTCGGCCGGATGCGGGAAGACCGCCGACGTGCGCGGCACGCGCTCCTGCAACAGCAGATCGGTCGCCTGGAACGCCGGATCAGAAGCGAACCGCCGCTGCATCGGGCGATCGAGCAACAGGTACGCGAGCGACAGGAACGCCATCCCCTGGTGGTGCACCATGTACGAGCGGACCGTGACGCTCTCCTGCCCGCGCGGCAGGCGCGCGGGCGTGTAATCGATCGCTTCGTAGAAGCCGTACGCGCCGAGCATGCCGTCCTTCGCAAGGCGGCGCAGGTTCGCCGTCGCGGATTCCGCGTCGACCATGAGGGCCATGGCACTCGCGTACGGCGCGATGACGACGTCGTCGGCAAGGCCGCGCTTGAAGCCCAGGCCGGGCACGCCGAACGCGTGGTACTGGTAGTTGAGCTGCGCGTCGGTCTTGCTGTAGCCGGATTCGGAGACGCCCCACGGCACGCCGCGCTCGCGGCCGTATTCGATCTGCCTCTCGACAACGGCGCGGTACGTTTCGTCGAGCAGCGTGCGCTCGTACGTCGGCATGACGAGCAGCGGCATCAGGTACTCGAACATCGAGCCGCTCCACGAGAGCAGCGCGGTTCGGCCGCCCGAGGTGGTGAGCAATCGGCCGAGGCTGAACCAGTGGTCCTGCGGGAGTTTTCCCTGCGCGATGGCAATGAAGCTCGCGAGGCGCGCTTCGGAAGCGAGCAGGTCGTAGAAGCTCGCGTCGAGGCGGTGCTCGCCGACGTTGAAGCCGATCGCCAGCAGATGCCGCTCGCGGTCGTAGAGAAATTCGTAGTCGATGTCGGCGAGCTCGACGCAGCGGGCGGCGAGTAGATCCGCCTCCGACAATCGCTCCGCTGCGCGGCCGGCGCCTTGGATGACCGCGGCGCGCAAACGATTGAGCCAGCCGTCGCTCTTCGCATCGGATGAAAACGTCTCGCCGGCCAGGACCGCGTCAACCGCCGGCAAGAGCGCGAGCTCGAGCCGTGCGGCGTCGGCGAAGGTTGGGACATCGTCCAGCCGGCGCAGCAACTCGCGCAGCGCGCCAAGGCGCTGACCCTGCTCGGGCGTCCCCTGCCGCCACATCAATTCGGTCGGTGGCGGGAGATCGATCCACGGGGCGAGCTCGTTCAGCTCCGACAGCGCCTGGCGGCACTGCTGCGCGAACGCCTCGGTCCACCATTTCAGTTCCGCGTCCGGGCTGGAGCGGACGGCGTTGGTCAAATCGCCCGCGCCGGCGGCGAGACGCTGAAGGAGCAGCGATGAGCCGGTCAGCGTGTGCGGCGGCGCGTGCACGAGATATTCGCGAAGCCGGCCGATCAGGTCGCGCACGAGCGGCGCGGCCGGCGGGCGGCGGGCGCCTTCGGCGCTGCTGGGGCGTCCGCGCGCGATCTCCGAGATCACCTCCAGCGTCTCGCCCAGACCGGAGAACGCGGCGCGACGAAACAGCGGCTGGTTGCCGAGTTGTTTCAATCCCGCGGCGAGCGTCAGCAGGTGCCCGGCGAGGTTGCCGCTGTCGACCGTCGAGACGTACAGCGGCCGCAAGGGCTCGAGCGTGCGCGTGTCGTACCAGTTGTAGAGATGACCGCGGTAGCGCTGGAGTTTTTCCGTCGTGGTAACCGTGCGATTCGTGCGCTCGACGAGATCGCCGACGGAGATGTAGCCGAAATCGTACGCGGTCAGATTCGCCAGCAGCGCGAGGCCGATGTTGGTCGGCGAGGTGCGATGAGCGGCGCCATTGGGCGGATCTTCCTGAACGTTGTCGGGCGGAAGGTAGTTGTCGCCGGCGCCGATGTAGCTCTCGAAATATCGCCACGTGCGCCGCGCGACGGTGCGCAGGAAAACGCGGTCCTCGTCCGACAAGCGCGGCTGCGGGGCACGCGTCGGCCGACTCAGCAGCCACGCGACTGCCGGAGCGAGTGTCCAAAGTGCGAGCACCGGCGCGGCGACGATAAGCGCCTCGCGACGCAGCAGCGCGAGCGCCAGCAGCGTCGCGACCGCCGTCACGGGCAGGATCCACATCGATGCGTAGAAGCCGCCCACGTCCGTGCGTGCGCTGCGCTGCGCCTCGCTGGCGGTCCGCCATTCGAGCAGCTTGCGCCCAGTGAAGAGCAGCCTGCCCGCGGTGCGGACGATGGCGTCGAGGCTGGTCAGCGCGTCGTACGGCAGCGTCGCCAGCGCGAACGCTTCGCGCAGCATCTGCCTGCCGAGCGCACGGAAGACGAGCCGGCCATGCTGTTCGCGCGGCAGGTCCGCCGGGCGGCGCGCCAGTTCCGTTACCGCAGTCAGCAGCGCAGGCAGCAGCAGGATTGCGAGCACGATGCCGGTATAAAACAACGCCCCGCCCGGCATGAACCAGCCGAGCAGCAGCAACGCGAGCAGCGCCACCGGCAGGACGCTGCGCCGGATGTTGTCGAAGATTTTCCAGCGCGACAGGCCGGAGATCGTGTTGCGTTCGCGCTTCGCGCCCGCGATTGCGCCCGGCACGCGCGGGAGCAGCCACGGCGCGATCTGCCAGTCGCCGCGGATCCAGCGATAGCGACGGCTGACGTCCGCCGTGTAGGCGGTCGGAAAATCCTCGAAGAGCACGACGTCGCTGACGAGTCCTGCGCGGGCGTACGCGCCTTCGAGCAAATCGTGGCTGAGGATGCGGTTTTCCGGGAAGCGTCCGCCGATCGCCTGCTGGAGCGCGTCGACATCGTAGATTCCCTTGCCGATGAACGAGCCTTCGTCGAACACGTCCTGGTAAATATCGGAAACCGCGCGGGTGTACGGATCGATGCCCGGCTCGCCGGCGAAGAGCCGCGCGAAGCGTGATCGGCCGGCGCTGGGCATGCTGATGCCGACGCGCGGCTGGAGGATGCTGTAGCCGTGCGTGACGCGCCCAAGTTTTTCGTCGTAGTGCGGACGATTCAGCGGATGGGCGATCGTGCCGACGAGCTGGGCGGCGGCTTCGCGCGGGAGCTGCGTGTCGCTGTCGAGTGTGATGACGTATTTCGCGTCCTGCAACTGCTCGATCGGCCCGACGATCGTGTCGAACCCGCCGGGCTGTCCGCGAATCGCGGCGTTGAACTCTTCGAGCTTGCCGCGCTTGCGTTCCCATCCCATGAAAACGCCTTCCTGCGCGTTCCACCGGCGGGCGCGGTGGAAGAGGAAAAAGCTTCCGCGGCTGGCGGTCGTTTCGACGGCATGATCCGCACCATCACCGTTGCCGTTTCCGTTTTCGTCTCCTTCCGCTGAAGTGTCCGCCGGCGATTGTGCGGCGACGCCGTATTTGGCGTTCAGCCGTTTGATGCCGAGGCGTGCGCGTTCGAGCAGCGCTTCATCGCCCGGCATGGTTTGCTGCGTGGCGTCACGAAAATCGCTCAGCAGCGCGAACGAGAGATGCTCGTCGCGGTTCGCCAGGAAGCGCACTTCGAGCGCTTCGATCAGCGCATCGACTTCGGCGAGATCGGTGAGCAACGTCGGCACGGCGACGACCGTGCGGTGCGCCGCCGTGATGCCGCCGGCGAGGTTCATGCGCGGCAGAACGCGCGGCCGCACGAGCAGCGTCGCGATCCAGTGAACCAGCGCAATCGCCACCTGCGTGCCGCAAACGACAAGCAGGAGCCCGAGCCCGAGGCGACTCCATCCGGTCAACCGGTGCGGCGACCGCGCGACGATCAGCGCGGCGGTCGCGATCGACAGGAGGGCGATCATTGAGACGTATGCCGGGAGCGGGAATCGCGCCGCCGCGCGGCGCACGCGCGTCGACAGCTTCGGCCGCATCCGCGCAGCGCGCTCCAGCAGCGGCCGGCCGCGATCGATGAGGTAATACCCGACGTGCGTCGTGCGGCTGCCGCGCGTGTCGGCGTTGCCGTTCCCGCCGGTGAGATGTTGCCCGGCCGCTTCGCGCGCCAGCTCATTGGCGGCGCGGGCGACTTCATCCTCCGACAGCGGGCTGAGTTTCGCGATGTCCTCGACGGCGTGGCGGTAATAGTCGCGCGTCGCGAAATCCATGTTCGCATAGACACCGGCCGGATCGCCGCGCAGCGTGTGCTCGACGACGCTCATTGCCTCGACGAAATCGCGCCACTCCGTCGCGCCGAGAAAGCGCAGGCTGCCGATGCTGTTGCCGATGGAGACCTGGTCCGCCGCCTGGCTCTGGCTCGTCTGCTGGAACACCTGCTCGATCGTCAGCCCCTGCTCGGCGAGGCGTTGCTCGAGCCAGGTCATGGCGAAGATCAGCGCGGGCCCCTGCCCGTGCAGGCGGCTGGCGAACTCGGCGACGAACGCGCTGGTGAGCGGCGGGTTTTCCTTGACCAGGTCGGCCAGGACAAGCACCACCTTCGCCGGGTCCTTCGCCGCCACTTCCAGCATCATCTCGACCCAATACCCCGCGCGCTCGCGCTCGCGCCGCCCCGCCATCACGCGCGCGGCCACGCGCCGCAGGTTCTCGAGCAGCGCAAGCCGCAGCATGATCGGGATCGCCCACAGCTCGCCGAGCTGGAACGGCTTGAGCGATTGATACGACGCGACAAACGCCCGCAAGCTGGCGGCGTCGACACGGCCGTCGGCGTGGGAAATCAGCTCCAGCGCGATGTCGTAGACGCGCGGATAGCCGGCGGACGCGCGGTTCGCCAGCCGGGGCAAATCGCGGCTGTAACCCTTGGGCAAGTGCCGCCGGGCCGTGCGGATCTGCTCTTCGATCAGGTGGAAATTATCGAGGAACCACTCGGCCGCCGGCGTGATCCGCCGCCCGCGCTTGACGGCGTCGGCGACCAGCTCGTACGCCTCGCGGAGCACGACTTCGTTCGACGCCAGCCGCGGCAACAGCCGATCCGGCGCCGTGGGGCGTAATTCGACCTCATGCAGCGCCGCCAGCGACTTGGCGTGGTGCTCGAGCTGGCTGATGCTGAGCAACTCGGCGCGCAGCGGCTGTTCGTCGAGGGCGGGCACACTCGGATGCGCAGTCGGCCCGGCATCCCCGTTGCCGTTTCGCGGGCCGCGCAAGATCCGTGCCACCGTTTGGCCTGCGAATCGTGCTCTGTTCGGCTTGATCAAGCTGCATAGATTAATCGCATGCGGCGGACATGGCCAGCGTTGAGGACGTTAGAGACCCGTTAAAGCGCGGAAATTCCGTGATCGAGCGCGCATCATTCGCGCGAACGCGCGGCTTTTGCGTATCTATCCGCTCCAACTCCTGCGATGCTGGCGGTTGGCCAATCGACGACCGACCTCGCAGAGTATCACGCGTTCATCCTTCCGCTGCCCGTGTCCACTCGCCCGTTCGCCTGGATCGTACATCATGATCTTCGGAATCATCGGTTGGGTCGTCGTGGGCGTACTGATCGGCTTCATCGTCAGCAAAGCATTCGATCTGCACGGAGATGATCCGCGTCTCGGCATCGCCGTCGCAGGGGGCGGCGCGGTTTTCGCCGCGGTGCTGTACACGATCATCAGCGGCGCGGGCGTGAGCGCCTTCAACGTATGGAGCCTGCTCTTCGCGGCGATCGGCGCGGGCGTCGCGGTGGCGGTGTGGCATGGCGTACGCGCCCGCTACGTGTCCCGAGTCACGTACTCGCGCCGACGCTCTTATTGAGGCGCCGAGCCGAGACAACCGAGCGCGATTGTGTTCAACTAATCACGGACGATGAGCAGGTTCCGAACGCGGAGGCGTTTATGGCTGACGAAAATGATTTGACTGTCGAAGCGACCAGCACGAGCGGGAACGAAGATCTGTCGCAGGAAATCGCGCGCTCGATTCCGAGGAAGGGCCAGGAGCAAGTCACCTGCCGGCGCGTTTCCGGACACCACTACCGCTGCAACTGGTGGAGCCTGCACGATACCGGCGCGTATGACAATCCCGGGATGACGGCGTCGCTCGTCACGACCAGCCGCATCTGCAAGAGCCAGTTCCTTCATGTCACGAAGGTCGCGGGCAACTTGAAGATAAAAGAACTCACGCGATGATGCGCGCGCGGGCGCGCACGGGCGGCCGCGCGTCGCTCAATCGACCACGGTCAGCGCGACGCCCTTGCCTGCGCCTGCCATCGCGGGTGAACGCTTCGCGTGAATCGTGATCTCCACCGGCGCGTGCATCGCGACCTCGCCGCTGACGACGCTTCGCATCGGCACGGCTGTCTGCGGCGGAACGGTCTGCCGCTCGATCTTTCCGAACATCAGTCGCAGCGCCCAGCCGAACGTGCGGCGGATCGATTGCGTCAGCCCGACCATCCCCACCATCTGCATGTACGCCGGCTTCATCCCCACGCGGGTGTTCTTTCGCCAGAGATTCACGGCGAGCCACACCGGGTTGTAGAAATACAAGTACGCCGCGAGCAAATTGAGTTGCTTCTTCCACGGCCGCGCGTGCTTGGACGCGACGACGTAATTCCCATCGTACATGTACGGCCGAACTTCCCGCCCCGCGACTTTGCCGAGCACCAGCCCGTCGGTGAACGTGTCCTCGAACAATTTCGTCCCCGGCGACGGCGTCATCATCAGCACCTGGAGCGACACCGCGCCCGCCTTGCGCAGCAGGCGGATCTGATTGAGCAATCCGTAGTTCGTGCCGGGCGAATAGAGCGGCTGCGTGTCGTGGTGCATCATCATCGGCATCGGGCAGATGCCGGCCGAGCGCAGGAGCTGGAACGACTCGGTCGTCTTGTCGACGCTCTGCCCTTTCTTGACGAGCGTCGCGGTCATGTCCTCGACGCCGAGCCAGAGCGCGCGGCAACCCGCTTCGCGCACGAGCGGGAGATGATCCTTCATCACCAGCGTGTCGTGGACGGTGACTTCAGTGTACCAGCGCGCCTTCTTGCGCAGCGGAACGCCGTCGAACTCCGCGCGGGCCAACGTCTCAACGATGTCCATCGTGCGCGACTTCGTGTTGAAAAAGTTGTCGTCGGTGCCGAAGAAATAGCGCAGCCCGTACGCCTTGTTCAGTTGCCACATCTCGTCGGCGATTCGGTCGGCGCTTTTCAGGCGGTGCTGCCGCTGGTTGTACGCCGGGATCGGGCAGTACGGGCAGGCGAACTTGCAGCCGAAGGTCATGACCAGTGAGCTGATCGGGCTATGCCAGCGCACGCGGTTCGCCGCCAGCGCCGTCGATCCGAGTTTTTGTCCCCAGCCCGGCGGCTCGAGCAACTGATAGCCGAGCACCGGATGCGGCAGCTCGTCGAGATCGCCGAGCAGGCGCTGCACGCCGGTGTCGACGAGCTCCTCGGCGACGCCGTGTTCTTCGACTTTCGATCCGAGCGGATAAATTAGTCCCGGGATCTCATCCAGCGCGCCGGCGGCGCGCGCTCGGAAGAACGCCGACCGCATCGATTCGCCTTCCGCGCGGAACGAAAGGATCGCCTCGATCAGGCTGAGCATCACGAACTCTTCACCGGTGACCGCAACATCCGGCCCGCCGCCAGCGCCGCCGTCACCGTTAAACATCAGAAACGGCTCGTACACCGCATGCGACCCGCCAGCGATAATCAGCGGCCGATGCGCGGGATCGATCCGCCGCGCGTCGCGGATCAAGTCCAGCGCGCGGTCGGAGTGCATCCCCATCGTCGAGACCATGAACAGGTCCGGCACGCGACCGTCGAGCAGCATCTTCGATGGCCGGAAACGCTTGTTCCATTGCTGAAGCACGATGCGCGTCTTCGGGAACCCCGCATCGACCATCGCCGACCCGATCGCGCGCACGCCGGCCGGCACCATGCGCGTGTCGGCGTAGATGAAGGGCAGCATCCGCGTGCGATGATCGAACGCGCAGGCGATCACCGTCGTCAGGTCGTGACGTGAAGAACGCGCGCGCAGTCTCCGCCGCAAATCCAGCAGCGCGCCCGGTTTAAGCAGTTCATCCCCGCGCGTTCGCCTCGGTAGCTCCATCGATTCGGCTCCGTACAGTGGGCAGCGTTCAGACCTTCGGTTTCGTGCAAAAAGGCGCGATCCCGTCCCGCCCGAGACGGCACAGGGTCACCGCTAAGATCGTACGGGTCAACCACTTTTCGCCATATTTCCGCCATTGTGCGCGTAGCGAGCTGATGCGCAAGGTCGGAACTCTCGATCCTCGTCATCGCGAGCGTCGCCCGCGCAAAACGCGCGAATGGTCATTGCCGCCACGCCCGCTCCATTGGCCGCGTCGGACGTCGCCGACGACTTGCAACTCATCCGACGCTCGAATCGTGCGGCGGCCGCACCGGGCCGACGCGTTTTCTACTCCCGGCCCGGCCAAGAGTTGGGCCTGCATTTTCGCGTCCCAATTCGAAAAATAACGACTTACAAACGTCGGCCGGATTAGTAGGAATTCCCCGCCGACCGCTCGGCCGCGCCTCGGCGTCGCTTGCTTAACCGTTTCACTTTTTGGTGAACAACGACTTAGGCCAACGCCCGCTCGCCAAATTGCTCGCCCCCGCATGCCCAGCGCCGCCAACGTATCGTCCGCCGAGCGGAAAGTGTCGCCGTGCGCTCGGCCGAGCGCTCGCCGCGGTGTCCGCCAAAAGTGGT
>JAXDMN010000072.1:0-23122 GCA_034666045.1 Phycisphaerales bacterium
AGATGCGGGCGCTGATCGACCTGAAGAAGCGCCATCAGCACCGTCTCGACGACCTCGGCATGCCGCAGGAGCAGGTCGAGCTGGTGCGGGCGATGATTCACGAAGGCAGCGGCGTGGTGCTCGTCGCCTCGCCGAAGGGCCACGGCCTGACGACGATGCTCTACGCGATCCTGCGGGCGCACGACGCGTTCCTCCAGCACATTCACACGGTTGAAAATGACCAGGCCGCCGACCTCGAGGGCATCACGCAGAACAAGACGCCCGCGAACCCGGGGCCCGGCGAAGAGGCGAAGCAGGTGAGTTGGGTGCTGAGCCAGGAACCTGACGTCATCATGATGAGCAACGTCAGCGACCCCAAAAGCGCGATCCAGCTTGCGAAGTTCGCCTCCGCCGAAGGCCGACGCGTCTACGTCGGCTTGCGCGCGAGCAGCACGTTCGACGCGCTGGCGGCGTGGCGAAAGCTGATCGGCGACGAGCGCCTGGCCGTCCGCGATCTCCGCATGGTCATCACCGGCAAAGTGATGCGTCGTCTCTGCGCCGCCTGCAAGGCCGGCTACACGCCGGATCCGACGACGCTGCGCAAGCTCAACATGGACCCGGAAAAGATCGAGCGACTTTACCAGGCGCGCACGCAGCCGATGCGCGACCAGAAGGGCAATCCGATCGTCTGCGAGTTCTGCAAGGAGCTCTACTTCAAGGGCCGCATCGGCGTGTACGAGTTGTTCCTCATCGACGAGGACGTGAGAGCCATCGTCGAAGCGGGAGGCTCGCTGAACCAGCTCAAGGCCGCATTCCGCAAGCAGCGCGGCAAGTACCTCCAGGAATCTGCTCTCCAACAGGTCGAGTCGGGTGAAACGAGCGTCCAGGAAGTCCTGCGCGTGATGAAACAAGACGACAATAAACCAACGTCCAGCGGAGGTGGCGCCCGAACCCCGCGCCAACCCGCATGATCCTCCGGCTCTGATGTACGACCGCAGACGGCAGATGTAATTACAACGGGCTCCGCATGATCCTTAGCATCATCATCCTCCTCGTCCTCCTCGGCATCGCGTATTTCCATTACGCGCAGGGCCTGTTCGGCGCGACGATCTCCGCGGTCATCGCCATCGTCGCCGCCGCGATTGCGGTCGGATATCACGAGAACCTTGTGATGGCGTTGCTCGGGGGCGCCGTCGGCGATTACGCCAATGCCGGCGCGCTGGTCGCGATCTTCGCACTGGTCTACATCATCGGCCGCGTGATTACGGACAAAATGATCCCCGGCAACATTCGCCTGCCGGTCGCGGTCGACCGCGTCGGGGGCGCGATCATGGGCATCATCGCCGCCATCTTCGCGACCGGGATCGTTGCGCTGGCGGCGCAGGCGCTTCCGTTCGGCCCGTCCGTGGGCGGCCATACCCGCTACGCCGTGGAAGGCATGCGCGAAGTAACCGTGACGCCGACCGGCGCGAGTCGCGCCGTCGACATGGAAGTGCACGACCAGCTCGACGAGGACGGCTTCGTTGACGAGAAACGCAAAAAGCTTCTCATTCCGGTCGACGACATGACGCTGTCGTTCGTGCAGAAGCTCAGCGGCGGCGCGCTAGCCGGGGCACGCACGCTCAACTCGGTCCATCCCGATTATGCCGACGAGCTGTTCGCGCAGCGGCTCGGCGTGCAGCTCGGCGGGAAGATGACCGCGTTTAACGGCGCGGGGAAACCGGCGCAGGCGTCGCTTGCCGACCCGGGCGTCTTCGTCGTGCCGCAGGACCTGACCAAGAACCAGATCGACGCGGAGCTCGACGACCTGCACACGCGCCAGGTGGCGTGGAAAAAGGGCGGCCGCGACGTGCAGCTCGTCCTGCGCATCATGTTCAACAAGGACGCAGCCGACAGCGACGGGAATGTCCGCCTGGCGCCGGCGTCGGTGCGGCTGGTGGCGAACGGGACGAATTATTTCCCGGTGGGGACGCTGGAGAACGGGCAGCTTTATTCGAACAAGGTGGACGATTTCCTGTTCGTGAATGTGAAGGGCGCGGACGCCGGGGCGGATTTTGTGTTCTTCGTGAATCCGGACGACGTCATCGCCGGCGGCGCCTCTGCGTTCGCCGCCAAAGATGCGGCGGCCGGCGCAAAAGACGCCAAGGACGCGCCGAAGATCCAGGACGGCGTCTTCGTCGAGGTGAAGCGTCTCGCCCGCGTCGATCTGAGCGGCAAACCGGTGCTGACGAGCGTTCCGAAGGCGGAGAATGTGCAGGTCGAGCGCAAGCCCAAGCTGCTCGAGCAGCGCGCCAAGAAGGCTGCGACGCCCGCGGCCCCGGCGGCGCCGGATCCGGAGGCCGCGCCCGCGCCAGCGACGCCTGCGCCCGCAGCCGGCGAGAAGAAGAACCCTATGCAGACCATCCGCGAAGGGGCGGCGGAAAAAGAGAAGCTTGTGAATCCGAAGTAGCGTCGGCCGTCGTGCGACGCGCGGCCGCCCGCGTCCGACGGATCGCATGGGCAAGTTCGAGCGCGAGCGCCGCATAGACGACGCCATACTCCGCCAGTAGCATGCTATTCGTCATGCGCCACATTGGCTGGTGCCACACGACGTAGCTCAGGCCGATCGTTCCCGACCAGACCAGCGCTGTCCATCCTGCTTCGCCGCGCAGCAGCGGCACGAAGCACAACGCCCAGAGCAGATACCAGGGGTAAACCACCGGCGACGCAAGCAGGGCTGCGAGGCAGATCCAGTACCCGGCCGTCGCGGAGGCCGCGCGGAATCGCCACGCTGTCAGCGCCGTCGCCAGCACGGTTGCCGCGGCGAGCAGGCGTGACATGTGCTTGCCGCGCTCGCTGGCGCGGCCCTCGTCGCCGCTGCCGAACGTGCGCTGGATCACCTCGTAGATCGAGCCGTTCGCTTCCCACGACTGCGAATAAATCCGCGCGCTGGCGCGCCAGCCGACGTGGCCGGATTGATACAACGCCGGCGCGAAATAGGCGGCCAAAAGCACCGCGATGAACGCGAACGCCGAGCGGCGCGGAATGAAGGGAAGGAGGAAAATCGCATACGGCTTGACCGCCGCCGCCAGTGCGAGGCACACGCCGGACGCCGCGCGTCGGCCTGTCGTCAGCGCATATAAACCAAGCAATACGAGCAGCACGCCGAGGACGTCCTGGTGTCCCATGCCGCCGATTTCGAGCGTCGCCAGCGGATGCCACGCGACGAGCACCGCCCACCACGGGCTTCGTCCCTGTGCCCACAACAACCGGAGCAGGACCGCGGTCATCGCCACCGCCGCCGCGGCGAAAATGAGGCGGAATACGCTGGCGCGGTACGGCGTCGCGGGCGAGGCGAGATATCGCCGCCACGGCGAGCGCTCGTTCGACGTCCCCGGCGGAATGCGGTCGATCGGCTGCATCACCGCACGTTCAATCGCCGCGGCGGCGGCGAAGGTCGCCTGCGAAACGGCCGGGTAGATCGTCCGCATGTGCGAAAACGGCGCGAGCGAATCGACCGCATCGGCCTCCGGCCAGTCGCGCGGCGCGGTCGCGTAAGGCGACACCCCGCTTAGCCACATCCGCCCGTCGACGCGATAGCGCAGCAGATCCTCCGACAGCGCGGGCCTGAGCAGCGCCACCGCCGCAAGCTGGAGCAGCGCGACGCCGCCGAGGACGATCCACTCGCTCGTGCGCCGCCGCAGCGTGATCGCATCCGCCGGCGTCGTCTTCAGCAGCAGGGCGATGAGCAGGACTGGAAATGTCAGGAGGATTTGGCCGCCGATGAGCGTCGCATCGCTCGTCAGCACGCGCGGCCCGCGGAGGAGTAATAACCAAACGAATTGGCCGACGAGCAGCAGGGACGCCGTGACGGACCAGACGGCGAAGCGGAGGCGCGGTGTCATGCAGGTGTGATCACTGCGCCGGTGCGGTTTGAATCGCGTCGAGCTGCTTCTGGAGTGGATCGCCGCTCGCGCCGCCGGCAGTGGGCGTGGCAGCCGGTGATGCGGGCGTCTTCGCGGCGGGAGGCAGCGGCAGCTTGATCTCCTTGCCGCCGCGCGTCACGGTGATCTGCCCGCTGCGCTGGTACGCATCGACCAGGTAATCCTTCGCCTCGCTGACGCTGCTCATGTCTCTCACGGACAGCGGTCCGATTTCGGTGATCGAATCACCCTTTTTCAGTCCGAAGTATTTGTCCATCGCCGCGCCTTCGACGACTTCCGTCACGACGATGCCGGACATGCGCCCGCCGCGCTCTTCGCGGGCGACCTGCACGGTATCGACGGCGCGCGTGCCGTCCGACGTGTGCCCGGCCATCTGCTCGACCTGCGGCGTGACCCGCTTCTTCACGTCCAGCGCCTGCTTCGTCGCCGGCAGCGTGATCGCCGACATGATCCAGACGATGACCCCGATGGTGACCAGGATGCTCGCGAGTCCGATTGCCATGCGCATGGTGTTTCCTTCGCCGGAACGAGCTGATTATACCTGCGCTCACCGGCTGGCGGCGCGGCTATTCTTCTTTCGTCGCGAGGATGTCGTAATCCGGATCCGCCTCGAGCTGGCGTTCGAGGTCGTAATACTTCTGCGCCCGCACGAACGCGACCCGCACATTGATCGTCGTGTGCGCAAGGTCTTCATACGTGCGTTCCATGCTCGCGTCGATGACGCGCAGATGGGCCTTCTTGAACCGCTCGATCGTCTCGGGAATGACTCCCGGCTTCCACTTTCGGCGGACGACGACCGTGCGGTAACGCCACTTCGGCACCATGCCTTCGAAGTAATCGAGCACCCACAGCGCGGTTACGATCAACAGCGTAGCGATCGCAGTCAGCGTATACATGCCGAAGCCCGCCGCCAGCCCGACCGCCGCGACGCACCACATGGCGGCGGCGGTGGTCAAGCCGCGCACGGCGACGCCGCTCTTGATGATCGTGCCCGCGCCGAGGAAGCCGATCCCGGTCATGACGCCGTACGCGATCCGCGCGGGGTCGATGTTCATGTTCACGTTCGCCTCGTGCGGCCAGGCGCGCGAGGCGAAGCTGATCGAGACGATCATGGTCAGGCAGCTTCCGACGCAGACGAGGATGTTGGTGCGGAATCCGGCCTGCCGCCCGCGCAGCTCGCGCTCGAGCCCCACCAATCCACCGGCGAACATCGCCATCAGCAGGCGAACCGCATACTCTGCCGGCCAATTGAAGTGCGCGCCCCAGTCGCGAATGATGTTGTCGATGGGATCGAAGGCAGCCATCTGCATGGCGTGAGTTTTTAGCAGAACGCGGCGCGGCGGTCTAATTAGCGCACGTGCCCGTCGCCGGTGACGATCCACTTGTAGGTCGTCAGATCGCTCGCGCCCATCGGCCCACGGGCGTGCAGCTTGTCGGTGCTGATGCCGATCTCCGCCCCCAGCCCATATTCCCCGCCGTCGGCGAAGCGCGTGCTGGCGTTGACCATCACGCTGGCGGAGTCGACGCGCGTGACGAACTGCTCGATGTTGCGCGCCGACGAACTGAGGATCGCGTCGGTGTGATGGCTGCCGTGGCGGTTGATGTGGTCGATCGCTTCGTCGATCGACGAGACCACCTTGATGCCGACGATGAAATTGAGGTACTCGGTGTCCCAGTCCTGCGGCGTAGCCGGCTTGGCGGCGCGATAGATCGATCGCGTCTTCTCATCGCCGCGGATTTCCACCTCTTTCGCCGCCAGCTCGCCGCACACCTTCGGCAGGACCCGCGCCGCGACGCTTTCATGGACGAGCAGGTGCTCGACGGCGTTGCACACCGCGCCGCCGGGGTAGCTCGTCTTGGCGTTGACGCAGATTTTCGTGACCTGTTCGTCCATGCCGGCGATTTCCGCATCGATGTAAATGTGGCAGTTGCCGGTGAAATGCTTGAGCACGGGGATCGTCGAATCCTTGACGACCGCGCGGATCAAGCTCTCGCCGCCGCGCGGGATGACCAGGTCGATGTATTTGTCGAGTTTTAACAGGTGCGGGACGAGGGCGCGGTCGGTGGATTCGACGAGTTGGACCGCGGCCGGCTCGATTTTCGCGTCGTTCAGGGCGGCGGCAATGATCTGGACGATCGCGCGATTGGAATGGAACGCTTCTTTTCCACCGCGAAGGATCACGGCGTTGCCGCTCTTCAGGCAAAGGGCGGCGGCGTCGCTGGTGACGTTCGGGCGGCTTTCGTAGAAGAACAGGACGACGCCGAGCGGGACGCGGCGTTTTTCGATGCGCAGGCCGTTGGGGCGGACGTATCCTTCGAGCGTCTGCCCGACCGGATCGGTTTGGGCGGCGATTTGATCGACGCTGTCGGCCATGGCGGCGACTTTTTTCGCGTCGAGGCGAAGCCGGTGAACCAGCGGCGCATCAAGCTGCGCCGCTTCGGCAGCTTTGACGTCCTCGGCGTTGGCGACGAGCAGCGCGTCCGTGTGATCCCGGATCGCCTGCGCGATCATGCGCAAGGCCGCCACTTTCGTCGCGCCGTCGAGCGTGACGAGCTGCATGGCCGCGCGCCGCGCGGACTGCCCGAGTTGCTCGACATATGCGATCAAGTCCTGCATAGCAGCGGCGAATTGTAGCAGAGAAAATGCCCTCGCGCACCCGCGCGCGCCGCGTCACTGCGACGGCGGCGTCGTCCACGGCACGAGGCGGAACTCGACCGTGCGGTTGCGGTCCTCGTCGCCCACTTTCACCTTGTCCGGCAGGTCGTACAGAACGATCTTGCTGCGGCGGTCGCCGACGTCCTGCGGCGTGACCACGAGCCGCGCCTTGGGCTTTGGGAGATCCGGCCTCTCGATCGTGTCTATCACGTCCGGCGGGCCGGAGATCGTCACGTTTTGCAGCACGGGCGCGGTGGGGCGGACCCACTCGACCTTGTACTTTTCCAGCAGCCCGTCAGTGGCGTCGATCGTGATCGGCATCGATCGCACGAGGTGCGTCTTGTCCGCCTGGCGAACGTCGACGCTGGCGCGGATTTTCTCCGGCGGCGCGACGATCTCGATGCGCTCGTCCTGCAACTCGGTCGGTTTGCGCAGCACGACGTCCGGCAGGCCGGGCTTGGGCAGATCGTAATGCCCCGGCTGGCGGAGCAAATCCCCGCTGAAATCGCCATGCACGGCGAGCTGCCCGCCGAGCGCCTGCTCGGCGCGTTGCAGCGCGCTGAGCGGCCCGCGGAGCTTGACGGTCGAGGGGACAAATGATGCGTCGACGTTCTTCCGCGCCGGCGGCAGCACGATATTCGCGTCGCGCTCGACCTTTTCGTCGACCTGCAACGTCAGGTTGGCCGGCTGCACGGAAAGGACGGTGATGCCGCGGTCGATGAAGGCGCGCTGGCTGCGCACCATCGGCAGCGCGGGCAGGCTGGTTTCGCGGTTGAGCTCGAGCGTCGACGGGACCTCGAGCTGTAGGCCCCGCGGATTTCGCCCGCCGCGCAGGTCGTTCAGCACGTTCGCCACCGCCGCGCGCGGGCCGGTCAGTTTGAGGATCAGGTTCGTGTCCTGCTTGAGCGTGATGAAGCGCCCGTCGTTGCCGCTGACCAGCTCGAACGGGACAGGCTCGTCGTTGTAGATGGCGACCTGCTCGCGCTCTGCGTAGATCCAGATCAGCAGCGTGAGCGGCGCGACCCACGCCAGCGTCTTCGCCTTGGCGATCAGGTTCTCGCGCGTGAGCGAGGCGCGGAAACGATTCCACTCAGCGTAGACGTCGTCACGCCACGAGCGTGTCGACGTCGGCCGCGGGCCGGGCACGGATGTTTGAGGGGAATCAGCCATGGAACATCATCAACAACGGGATGAGGACGGCGGCCTTCCGCATCGGTGCGCCGGCGTCGCCACGACCGAGCAGCTCGCTGAGCAGGCCGCGCAGGCCTTCCGGGGTGAGCTTGCGGATCAGTTGCCCGCGTTCGGCGATGGAGACGTCGCCGGTCTCTTCGGAGACGACGAGTACGACGGCGTCGGATTCCTGGCTCATGCCGACGGCCGCGCGGTGTCGGCTGCCGAGCTCGCGCTCGAGGTCGCCGCTTTCCGCCAGTGGGAACTGTACGCCCGCATACGCGATTTTTCCGCCGCTCACGATGACGCCCAGGTCATGCAGCGGCGAATTCGGCCAGAAAAGTGTTTCGAGCAGCGGGGCGGACAATTCCGCGCCGACGCGCGTTCCGCTCTCGGCGATGCCGCCCAGACCGACGTCGCGCTCGATCGCGACGAGCGCCCCGATCTTCCGCCGCGATAAGAACTGCGCGGCTTCGACGAGCGCGTCGATTTCGTCATCCACCTGACTCGACCACGAGCGGAACAGCCGCGTCTCGCCAAGCCGCATCAGTGCCCGGCGAAGCTCCGGCTGGAAGACCACGACCGTCGCGACCGACGCAAAGATCAGGAACTGGCGGTAAAGAAATTCGATTCGCGTCAGTCCGAACTGCGTCCCGACGAGGCGGACGATTAGGTACAGGCTGATCAGCACGAACGCGACGCCCTTCAGCATGCGCGCGCCGCGCGTCCCGCGCAGGAACGTGATGACCCACCAGACGACCGCGCCGATCAAAATCAGCTCGATCGCCACCTGCCCCGGGTGATATGCCCGAACGGCGGTCCAGAAGCTCCTGAAACTGAGAAGACTATCGTCCATTAAAGCCCGTTCGACCGACATGAGCCGACGCTAACCATGCACGCCGCGCAAACTATATAAACAAAGCGGCCCAGCGGCCATTGAGGCATGAGAAATTAGTGCGAAGTTTGTTCGATGATCGCGCGGGTCATCCGCACGACCTGAACCATCGGTCCGACATCGTGGACACGCACGATCGAAGCGCCGTTAGCGATTGCGAGGGCGACCGACGCCGCCGTCCCGAACAGACGCTTGGCCGGCTCCGGCTCGGCGGTGATCTTGCCAATAAAACCCTTGCGGCTGGTGCCAATAACGATCGGCCGCCCGAGCGCGAGCAGCTCGCGCTGGCGGCGAAGCAGCTCGAGGTTGTGCGGCATCGCTTTGCCAAACCCGATGCCCGGATCGAGCAGGATTTTCGTCAGCTCGATGCCGGCGGCCTGCGCGGCGGCGACTCGCTCGCGGAGGAAGGCGATCGTCTCCGCGACCACGTCCGAATAACCCGGCGTGTCCTGCATCGTCAGCGGCGTTCCCTGCATGTGCATGAGAACGACCGGTACGCCGCGCTGCGCGACCAGGGGGAGCAGGGCGGGATCGTCCCGTCCGGCGGAAATGTCGTTAACCAGCGCCGCCCCGGCATCGAGCGCCGCCTCGGCGACTGCGGCGCGGGTGGTGTCGATGGAGATCGTCACCGGCAGATTCGCGATACGCCGGATGACCGGCACGACCCGCGCGATCTGTTCATCCGCTGCGACCGGGAACGATCCCGGTCGGGTCGATTCGCCGCCGACGTCGATCAGGGTCGCTCCGGCGGCGAGCATCGCCTCGGCGTGGACGACAGCGGAATCGGTCGCCGCAAACTTGCCGCCGTCGCTGAAGCTATCGGGCGTCACGTTCAACACGCCCATCACCAGCGGGCGACGGTTCGGCTCGGTTAACCAATGAGAAAATTCGCTGGGCAGCAAGGCTCGCCTCGGCACGGGTTATGCAAGCGTCTCCGGCGTCCGATAGGAATGACAGTGCCGCGGCGGCACCAGGACAGCGCTCCGTCGGGAGTTTTGAAACGTGTTTGACCGCCTTCGCGAAATTCTTTTCCCACTGCTCGTCGTCGCCATCGTCGGTTCGCTCTGGGTCGTCGGCCGGACGCAGGAGATGGAAGAGGAGATCCGCCTCGGCGTAGTTCCGGGCACGGGCCGCTGGTCCGCCGTCGAGCAGGTCGCCCACCTCTCGGCCGAGTGACATCGCAGCTCGCTCACTCCGCCAGATTTTTCTCAAAAACGACCAGATTGTCGGCGTGCGTTGAATCCCACCGGATACCGACGATGTCGTATCCGACGTCAACCGCGAAGTGGATGAACTCGCGCTGGTGGTTCATGCACTCGCAGCGGATGTATTCGTAGCCGTGATCTTTGGCCCAGGCCTGCTGCGCTTCCTGCAACTGCCGCCCGACGCCGTGACGCCGCACGTCGGACAGCACCGCGCCGAGCCAGTGGTAAAACATGCCCGGCTTGAGCTCGAAGCCGATCCAAAACCCGACCGGCTTGTCGCCCATGCGCGCGATGAGAGTCAGCGCGTTGTAGCGCCCCATGAACCGGCGTTTGAAGAAGTCCACCTCGCGGCGCGGGCGGAAGATGCTGTTGTACAGGTCCACCGCCTGCGGCAGCAGTTTCTCGTCGGCGATAATGATGTCGGCGTTTGCCACAGCTCGGCATCTTATCGAATGACGGCGGAATTGTTAGACATGCCGAAGTTTGGTCACGCGGCCGTAGGGCAGCCACTCGGCGACGTAGATGTTGCCGGCTCGGTCCCAGATCGCGCCGTGCGGCGTGGCGAACTGGCCAGGGGCGAGTTCCTCCGGCTTGACGCCGTGATTGCCGCGCTTCGCCGGATCCGGGTTGTCGCCCAGGTGGGTGACGAGCTTGTTGTCCTTGTCGAAGATCGTCACGCGCCCGTGGAGATCCGGGATGAGAATGTCACCGTCGCGCTGATCGAAGTGGCAGGGGTGCCGCAGCTCGTCGCGCACCTGCTTGATGTATTTGCCGTCGAGGGTGAACCATTGGAGGCGGACGTTGGCGCGGTCGGCGACAAGGATCATCGGGTTGGCGGGATCGCGCGTGTCGCACCAGATGCCGTGCGGGCATTTGAGCTCGCCGTCGCCGCTGCCGGTGCCGCCGAAGGTGCTGAGGTACTCGCCCTTGATGTTGTAGCGATGCACGTAGTTCGAGCCGTAGCCGTCGGCGACGTAGAAGTCGCCGTTGTCGCCCGGCGCGAACGCGATGAACGTCGGGACGAACTTCTTCTCATCCACGTAGCACGGCTCGCCCTTGGCGTTCTTCGCCTCCTTTGGGTAGCCGAGCTCGAATACCTTTTCGCCCTTGAGGTTCGTCTTCAGCACGCGATGCTGGCCAGTCGGGGCGAAGTAAAGGAACTCTTCGCTGCCTTCCTTGCGCAGATCCATCCCGTGCGCAGCGCCCTTCATGTCGTCGCCCCACGCGGTGATGAATTTTCCGTCGGCGTCGTAGACGTGAATGGACTCCGGGCCGTTGTGACAAATGAAGATCCGCCCGTCCTCCACCTCCTGGACCATGTGGGTATCGCCCCACGGCTTGTTGTCCGGACGCTTCGGCCAGTTCGGCACGACCTCGTACGTGTGCTGCCCGGTCCCGAGCACATTCGACTTCTGCGCGTTCTGCATCGCCGACAGGATGCTCGGCCCCGCGGCGATAGCGACCGCGCCGGCAGCGGCGGACTTGAGGATGTTGCGACGCGAGGGTTGGTTCTGTGACGACATGGTCTCTCTCCCGGGAATAGGTGAAGCGGAGAATTCTACCTGCGCCTGCCGCCGAATGGGAGAGCAAGGCGGTCGCCGCAGAAATGACATCGGGCCGCGTTTTTCAACGCAGCCCGATGTGTGAAGCTCTCTCTATTTGTGAAGCCTATCAACCCGGCGCCGGCAGTGGGCCGCCGCCGAGGCGGACGTCGGGTTCGGCGGGGTTTTCGTTGGGAGCGATGACCGCGCCGCGGCCGCCGCGACTTTGCTCGCGCTCGAGCAGGTCGCCGACCGTTGGTCGCGTGAGGTTGTCGCCTCGCATGATGCGATCGACGTCCTGGCTGTCGAGCGTCTCGTACTTGAGCAGCGCCTTGGCCAGCGCGTCGACGCGCTCGCGATTCGCCTCGAGGATTTTGCGCGTCTCCTCGAAGAGCGTGTCGATCAGCTTTTTGATCTCCTCGTCGATGATCTTGGCGGTCTGCTCGGAATATTCCTTGCCTTCGCCGAAGCCGCCCATGAAGTTCGGGCGGCTGTCGTCGTCGCCGTAGTAGACGAAGCCGACGCGATCGTTCATGCCCCATTCGCGGATCATGCGACGGGCGATCGAAGTGGCCTGGCGGATGTCGCCCATGACGCCGGTGTTGACGTCGCCGGTGAACATCTCTTCGGCGATTCGCCCGGCGAACGCGACCTTCATCTGCGCGATGCACCACTTGCGCGAGTAGTTCGTGCGATCCTTCTCCGGCAGGGCGAAGGTCGCGCCGCCGAAGTTGCCACGCGGGATGATCGTGACTTTGTGGACCGGGTCGGCATCCTTCTCCAGGTGCTGCACGACGGCGTGACCGGCTTCATGATAGGCGGTCGCGAGCTTCTCTTTTTCATCGATCACGCGGCTCTTTCGCGCGCGGCCCCAGCGGACCTTGTCGCGCGCCTCCTCGAGGTCGTCCTGTTCGATGTACTCCTTATTCGCCAATGTCGCGCCGAGCGCGGCCTCGTTGATAATGGCGGCGAGGTCGGCGCCGGAGAAACCGGGCGTCGCCCGACCCAGGCGGAGCAGATCCACATTGGGGCCGAGCTTCACCTTGCGGCTGTGGACTTTAAGAATGTCCATGCGGCCCTTCACGTCGGGCAGCGGGACGTAAATCTGCCGATCGAATCGCCCGGGCCGCGTCAACGCCGGGTCGAGCACGTCCACGCGGTTTGTCGCCGCGCAGACGATGACCTGGTCGTTGGTATCGAAGCCGTCCATCTCGACGAGGATCGCATTGAGCGTCTGCTCGCGCTCGTCGTGACCGCCGGAACTGAACCCGGAGCCACGACGGCGGCCGACCGCGTCGATTTCATCCAGGAAGATGATGCACGGCGAGTTGTCCTTCGCCTGCTTGAACAGGTCACGGACGCGGCTCGCGCCGACGCCGACGAACATCTCGACGAAGTCCGAACCGCTGATCGAGAAGAACGGCACATCCGCCTCGCCCGCGATCGCTTTCGCGAGCAGCGTCTTGCCGGTGCCGGGCTCGCCGACGAGCAGCACGCCGCGCGGAATGCGGCCGCCGAGACGCTGGAACTTCTTGGGGTTCTTGAGGAACTCCACGATCTCCATCACCTCATCCTTGGCCTCTTCCACACCGGCGACGTCTTCGAAGGTGACGTTCGTGTGTTCCTTGGAAGTGATCTTGTGTCGGCTCCTTCCAAAGTTTCCGAGCATGCCGCCCGCGCCGGCGGAGTTGCGGAGTTGGCGGAAGACGAAGAACCAGATGAACGCGAAAATCAGCAGCCACGGGATCAGCGGGATGATCACCTGGAGCAGCCAGTTGGGGCTGTTCTCGATTTTTACTTCGGCGTTCTTGCGATTGTCGAGGACGTCGCGAGTGAGTTCCCAGGTGTTATTGGCGCCGGCGGGGAGGGCGGTCTGGAACTTGACGACGCGCTCGCTCTTTTCGTTGACGGGGATCACTTCCTCGGTGCGGAACTCGCCGAGGATCTTGTCGGACTCGATCGTGAGCGTCTTGACCTTGTCGTCTTTCAGGCGCGAGTAGAACTCGCTGAGCGGGATGCTCGCGTACTGCGTGCTGCTCTTGTTGAGGAGCATGAACAGCATGACGGCCAGCGCGACGAACAGCACCCAGCCGAACAATCCGCGCCCGAATCGGAGCCCGGAGTTGCCGTTGGCCGGTCGGCCGCCGTTGCTGCCGCCACCGCTTCCGTTCTTGCGGTTGCCGCCCTGGCGGTCAGGTCGTTGTTCGGACATCGATAAAACTCCCTTTGCCTGCGACGTTAGCCGATTTGGTCGGAGAGTCCACCACACGTGGAAAGCGCCATGACGCGCTTCATTCATTATCGGGTACGTCGACGTACATCATAAGGTTGCCGGCGCTCGGTTTTCCACCGGATCGGAAGCGGTTGCAAAGCATTTATTCCGCAAAACACGCCCGGCAGGACATGCCCGCCGGCAGCGCGCGGCGGACGCTACGGCGGCCGCGAATCACCAATCTGCTTGCAATTCCTGCACGATCGCCAGTGCAAGCCGCTCGCTGGCCGCCTGCGTGCCGGTGGCGCGGCCTTCGCCGAGCGTGGGATAGTAGCTGGCCGTCTGCTCGACCCCGCGGCGCTCGACGAGAATCTTGCCCGTTCGCAGGTCCTTCCATGTGAAGTCGACGACGATATCGAGCAACTGTTCCTGCGGCAGCGCGGAATAGCGATCCGAGCTGAGCGTGTTGACGCGGACGGCGACGATCTCGCCCTCCAGGATCGTGTCGGCGCGCTCGCGCGGGACAACTTTGTACGGCGTGTTCGCTTCGATCTGGTTAGCGACAGCCTTCGACAGCGAGAACTCCACGCCGCGTTGAAAGACGTTGCTCTTGAAGATCGGGACGGCGATCGAGCGGATGTCCTGGCGATAAACACTCTTCCAGTGATAGCCGTCGCTGCCCTCGCCGCCGCCGCCGTTGCGGTAACCGCATCCGCCGGCGCCCGCGCCAGCGAGCGCTGCGAACAGGATGAAGATGAAGTGCGATCGGCGGGTCATCGGAAAGTCGGTCGACCGTCCGGCTGCGGTTTCTCGAACACGCCGGGGCGGTCGGGACGCTGCTGCCCGCCGGCGGGGACGATGCGCGGCCCGGTTGGCGGCGTCCCGGGCGCGTAGCCGGGCGTGAGGGCCGGCTCGGGCACGTTTTGCAGCGCCCACGCCGGCAGGTCCTTCAGCGCCAGTTCCGCTTGCCGCGATTCCTCGCTGTTCGGATAAGCCTTGGCGACGTAGCGATACGTGTACGCCGCCCCGAGCGGCTGCCGCGTACGGCGATAAAAATCGGCGGTGACGAACAGCTTGCGCGCCAGCGTGCGATCGATCTGCTCGACGAGCTGCGGGATCTGTTCGTCCGCGGCCATCTGAGGGTACTGCGCGATCAGCTCGCGCAGTTGCTCGCGCGCATCGATGGCCGGCGTCGCGTCGAATTTCGGGCCGCGGAACTGCGCGTAAACCGAATATGCCTGCCGCAGCCGCACGCGCGCGGTGATCGGGCTGCGCGGATAGCTCCGCAAATACGCGGCGTAGGTGTCGGCGGCGAAGTCGTACTGCCCGTCGTGATAATAAAAATTCGCCGTCCGCAGCATCGCGCGCTCGGCAAGCTGCGAGCCGGGCGAGCGGTGCTGGATTCGGAAGAGCATCTCGACCGCTTCCTCGTATGCGTGGAACGCCGGCACGCCAAAGAAGCGGCGCTTGTACCCCTTGAGGTAATCGTCCGCGATCTGGTACTGCTTCTCGAGCGCGAGCCCGTAGAACGAGCTGCCCGGGTACTCGTCCATCAGTTCATCGAGGTAATAAAACGCGCGGATTCGGTTGCCGTACTGGTAGAGCGACTGCGCGATGAGGAAGAGCGCGCGGTCGCGCTGCGGATGGTTCGGATTCGCCCGCACCCAGTCGATCGCGATTTTCTTTGCGGCGCGGTCGTGCTTGGCGCGGAGCAGTTCCTCGACTCGGTCGAGCGCCCGCGCGGATGCAACCTCCGCCGTCGTCGATTGCGTCGACGGGGTGTTCACGGGTTGCCATTGGTAGCGGCCGGACATCTCCCACGTCTTCGGCTCGGCCGCTGAGGACGTAGAAACGAACGGCGCGCACGCCCCGATGATGAACGCGACGAAAATGAGCACCGCCCTGTGCATGGGCGGCGATTGTAGCGGCACGGCGCGCGCGGACAAGTGCGGCGGCAGCGCTTACTTGCCGTTATTGAGAATGAACTGCGGCAGGCGCAATCGGCGTTGCAGCGTGTGCTCGACGTGCTGCGCGAACAAGCGGTTGATCGGATCCGTCTGGTGCCGCGTCAGCCGCGGGAGGCGCTGGGCCGCGCCGTCCGTGCGCGGCAGGCGCAGGATCGTCTGCACCATGCGCAGCAGGCGCGCGTCGATCGGCATTCGGTCCGGAATGACGCCTTCACAATTGCGGCAGACGACGCCGCCCCGGTTGGCGGAGAAGAACGCCGGCTCACGATCCGCCAGCAGCCCGCTGCACGACACGCACGCGCCGAGCTCGGCGAGGTAACCGGTCTCGCGCAGCAGATCGAGCTGGAAAGCCAGGAAAGATTCCTCGACGCGCGGTGTCGGGAGCTCCGTCAGTGTCTGCTCGAGCCGATCGAAGAGCTCGGGATGCGGGTCGTGCTCTTCGATGAGCAGGCCGACCAATTCCGCCGCGTATTGCGCGAGATACATCGCCCGCAGGCTGCGGCGCATTTCGAGATGGCCCTCGAGCAGCGTCCACTCCGTCAGCGTGCCGAGTTGCTTCTCGTGGTCGAGCGTGAAGACGGCCTGCCCGATATCGAGCAGATCGATCCCGCCGCCGAACTTGCTCGCGCCGGCCTTGGTGGTTCGGTGTGCGCCCTTGGCGATCACGCGCATGAGTCCGTGGCTTCGCCCGAAGAGGGTGAGGATCTGGCTGGTCTCGCTGTATTCGACCTTACGCAGGCAGATGCAGCGGTCGGCGCTGAGGGGCATCGCAGGATTATAGGGACGACACGCGCAGGCGCGTGCGCGGTCGGGCGCGGCCCGCGCCGCGAGATCGGGCGCGATCCGGTTGAGCAATTTGCCGGCCGACCCTATAGTTGCCATCGCGATCTTTACCGTCGCGCGATCTACCGAGCCTGTAGCTCAGTTGGTAGAGCAACCGGCTTTTAACCGTGTAACTTTCTCTCCATATTCATCGTTTTGCTCAGGAAAGTTGTTAAGTCGCGTCGGCTTGGAGCCGATCCGATACCTGAGACGATACCCGGAGAGAAAATGAAGCCGCAAAAACCTCATCCAGATTTCCCGCTGTTCCCAGCGCCAAACGGACAATGGGCGAAGAAGATCAAGGGTGGCGGCGACGCCAAGAGCAAACCGTATTATTTCGGATCGTGGAAAGAAGACCCGAAGGGCGATCGCGCGATTCGGAGCTATGACGCCCGCCTCGCCGGCATCCTCGCCGGCACAGATCATTTCCGTCATCTAGCGGCAACTGCGACGACGACAGTCGGCGACCTCGTTACGCGATACCTCGCGCAGCGATGGTTGGACGCCAAAGCCGGCACGCTCGCCAAGGTCACTTATGGCCACTACAACCGCGAGCTTCGCGCCTTCGCGGCCTGGGTGAAAGAAGCAACGCCAGTCGCGGCCCTCAAGCCAGAACACTTCGGCGGCTACGCTGCGCAGCTCATCGAAAAGCGGAAGATTCTCGCGCGATCGCGCAAGCGAATCACGGCCGATATCAAAGCGTGCTTTCGGTGGGGCGCAGGTAACGGACATTGCCCGCTGCCGAATTTCGGCACGTCGTTTAAGTCGCCGTCGACCACGAAAGAATCGATCCGAAAAGAGAAAGCGCGCGCCGGCCTTGCCGACTACAGCGATCGGATCGTGACCGGGGAGGAAATCGACAAGCTGCTCAAGCTGTCGCAACCGAACATGAAAGCGATCATCCTGCTCGGCATCAACTGTGGACTCGGCCCGGCAGATATCGGCCGGCTGCGCTGGCGCAACATCGACCTTGCTACTGGCAAGCTGAATTACCCGCGGCATAAGACCGGCAACGATCGCATCGGCTACCTGTGGAAGCGGACGCGCGAGGCGCTGAATAATCTGCTCAAACCCAAGCATGGTCATCCCCTGAAGTGGACGAAAGCGGAATTCGACCAGCACGGGCAGGATGCGCTCGTCTTCGTCACGAAAAAGCGCCGGCCGTATTACCGTGAAGTCGAAATCGTTAAAGACGGCCGCGTCGCTGGCGTAAAGATTGAGAACGCGGTCAGCATTACGTTCGGGCGCAGCGCGAAGAAGGCGCGGCTCAAGGGCGTGACGTTCTACCGTCTGCGGCACACGTTTAAGACGCTCGGCAAGAAAGCGAAGGATCGCGACGCGCTGAATCTGTGCATGGGACACAAAGCTAACAGCGTGGAGGCGGGATACGATCACGAAGTGATTTCATTCAAGCGCGTGCGTCGCGTCGCGATCAAGGTCAAGTCGCGGTTATGGCCTAAACCAAAGGGCCAAGAATCTGCGAACGGGACGATGGCGATTGCGGGCGTCGACCATGCCGAGAAGGGGGAGGCGGCGTAGACGCATCCTGGTCAGCCGGCGCAACGCTCACGAGTGCCGCCGGATCGATCCGCCAAGTGGGCCGCTTGCCGCTGCCATAGGGGATGGCTACAAGTCGCCCCTCTTTTATGCGCCGGCGAATCGTTCTCTCAGATACCTGTGCGCGCGCGGCCGCTTGCTGGGTGGTTAACAGTGTCACCGCCTCAATCGGATCGCTCGCCATCGCCTTCCCCCTCGCTCAAACTTTCCGCGCGTCGCCGCGTGTGCCTCGCGCCCACCGGGCGATGCACGCGGTAGCCCTTCAATCGACTCTGCGCTTCGCCTTCCCGCTCGGCCGCTAAATCTATTTCGTCCATCCCCGCGACGATTGGCCGCACGCCGCCAAGCGCGTCGCGCCTGTACGGGCCTTCGCTCTTTTGTTTCGCCATTGGTTCCCCATGTTCAGTCGCACTCGCGAATTCCCAACTTCGCGCCGTGATTGCAGCCGCGCGGACATTTGAAATAGTCCGGCGGCAGCACGTCGCGCGGCGCGGTTCGGCTGAAGAAGCCGACGGTGCGCGCGCCCGCGGCATCAAGTGACGGCTGCCATTGCGTCTCGCAAATGTCGCATTGCAAAACGACGCGGGCGTGATCGATGATTGTGACGCCGACGCGGGCCATTTCTGACGCACCTAATCGCGGACGCTCGCGCGGTGGATTGTTCATCTGTACCTCTTACTTTCGCCGTACGGAAAGAGTCGGTTGAGCGCATCGCGCCGCTTCTTACAACCGTCGCAAGGCGCGATGCCGACAGCCTGCGCAACCTTCGCGATCGTGTCACCGACGCCGCGGCTCGCGCACGACTGACGCACAAGCTCGCAATAACAATCACTGTCACGGTCGAACGTCGCCGCCGTGCGACTGACACGGATGGCGCAGTCGCTGAAGGCGAACCGCGTGAGCAAGCGGATCGGCACATCAACGGTTCGCATCAGCCCGTGTACCTCAACCCGCCGGGCACATCGAACCTCAACAAGCCCTTCCGAGCCGTGGCCACCCAAGACAGCAAGCGCTGGCCGCCTAACGGTGGTTCATCCGGGAAGTTCGGTGGTCCAAACGATGCTGTTCCGAGTGAATCCGTTGTGTACTGCGTGGCTGCCCGGGACGGCCCCGTGTCCAGCCATTTGCTCCACTTTCGCCAGATGACCGAATCGCCGTGCGCGTTGAAATTATGCTTGGTCCCAGGCGCTGGGCCGTATTCGACACCGTCCTCAGGATCTGGGCTTGGGAAAGCCTGCATCGCTACCTTGACGTAAAAGACGCGTTGGCTGGCGAAGCACGTCGGTAGGTTGTGCATTACTCCGTACTGCCACACTCGGCTAAGACCGCTAGGGTTCCAATTGTTAGGACCGCCGTTGTAGATAGACACCAGCACACCTGGCGGCTCTGTTGAGTGCGCGACGCCGCCCGCGATCGCGTTGTACTTATTCAGCAAATAAGCTTGTTCGGCTTCGTACCCCCAATCCCCGGGGTGAGTTTCCTCGTCGTCTGCAGCGCCTTTGCTGTTGAGACCATCATCCAGGCCGTTCGTGCTGCTGACCCACCCGTAATCCCACGGCAACCACCGCAGGGCGTTGATGCCGCGGTACATTTCCAACCACACGTCGAACGCGAGGATGTCCCACTTGCGCAGTCGGCCGTACGCCGTCACGATAGTCGGACAGTTTTTTAGTTGAGCGCCCGCGCCGGTTTTCCAGTTCTGCCCGCGCGTGTCCTGCGTCGCCTGCTCCGGGCGCACGAAGCCGTTGTGATTCGGCGTGACGCTCGGCTTGTAATGGACGACGCTGCCCGGTTCGATCTCATCGATGCTGAATGAATCGCCAGCCTGCGCGGTGACGCCGGCCGTAGGTGACCAATAGAGGCGCGTGTCATCCGAATGGGTGATCGTCACCGTCTGAGATGTCCCGTTCGCGTGGTTGATCGTGAGCAGCCGGCCCTTGAACGTGTTGATGATCGCGCCGCGATCGGATGCGCCCGGCTCGCGAATCTTGTACGGTCGATTCAGCGTCGTCGCCGAGAAGGCAGGCGCGACCGTCACCTGCGGCACGTTGGCGATGACCGTCTGCGCGGTGATCGGCCGGTGTTCCCACACGTACGGATCTTCCGGCGTGCCGACGCCGCTCACCGCGACTTCCAGGATCATGCCGACGAAGCGGGTTCCGATCGACCAGAAGCGACTGACGCGCAACTGATCTTCGATGATCTGATCGGGCGGAGGCGTCGGGTTGGCGACGTGCGTAGGCCATAACTTGTAGAGCGCCGAATCTTTGAGCGTCATGAGGTTCGATCCGGTTGTGCCGGTGCCGGTATGCGTGACGAGCGGCGTCGCGGACAACCACCAGCTCTGCGTGGCGTCATCGAGCCAAAAACTTCCGCCGGCGCTGGCGGTGCCGGACTTCGAGAATCGCGGGAAGTTTGAAGTGGGCGAGGGGATGCCCTGGTACAGCAAATCGGCGCGGCCTTCGCGGCCTGTTGGCGCATCCCAAAAGTCGGCGACGAAACGATATGCTTGATTCGCGACGAACGTTTGCGCAACATCCTGAAGGTTGCCGCGTTCATCGAACTCGGATGCCGTCGTTGACGGGCCGGCGATGTCCGTCGACCAATCGCCGGGATACTCTTCCACCGGCGGCATCACTTCGCCGGTATCGTTCTCGGCTGGCGTGAACACTTGCCGCGAATAGAGGTAGCGGACGAGCCGTTCGTACTTACGCTTCCAGCCGAACCAGATGATCAGCGTCTTGCCGACATCACCAGGATTTGCAAAACCAAGAATCGGCGCAAGATCGCTGCCGTGAGCGTCAAGCGCCAACGTGTTCGCGGTGAGCGTGCCGCTATAGGCGTCGCCGATCGATCCGTCGGCGTTGATCAGCGCATACCAGCAGGCGAGCGATGCGTAGTTCCCTTCAAGCGGCGTTCGCTGCGGCATCGAAACGACACTAAAGTGCGCCACGCCGCCGCCATCGACAGAGCTAATCGTGACGGTGCGCGAGCTTGCCGGCGCGTGATACTTGCCCCACGTCGCCGGCGTGAAGTTCGGGATCGCTTTCTCGCCGGTGTACTCCGCGGGCTCAATGAACGCGCCAACAAGAGATTCGATGGCGAGTTGCCATCCGCGCAGCGTCCAGCCGGGCATCCACGGCGCGAACATCAGATCGGCATCTTGGGTACAAAAGTTTTCTGCCAGAGTCGTCAGGTCGACATCGAAGGAATCCTTGTCTTCCTTGCCGCCGTCCGGGATGTACAGATCGCAATCGCAAAGCTCGTTCACGCACTCGGAAACTGTTTGTTGTTGCTTTGGGATGCCGTAGCCGTAGACGCCGTCATCGAATGGACTGTGCGACTTGATGAAATCGTTCGCGAGCGTCGCGTACCACGTCGCCGGTGACCAGGGCGTGCCGGTGAGCCAGAACGGCCGCTTGCCGCTGCGCGTGATGCGTTCGATCAGTTCAAGCTGGAAGCGCGGAAATCCGCCACCGGCATAAAAATGCGGACGCCAGAAAGCATCCTTTGCGACGACGGTAAAATAGTTGTTGACGTTCGGCTCTTCGCCGATGTCGGCGAATGTGAGCGTGTGACCAAAGACGGCGGTGATCGTTGACCGAACCCACTTCGCGCCGACGGTGAAGATCGCATCCTTGCCGATCAGGGTGGTCGGAAAGCTCTGGTTGATGTCGCCGATGATGTTGTTCGGTTCGGTGATTGCCGCGCCGACGGCGGTCGGAAGCACGTCGCCGACGGTCGTACTGAAGATGATCGTGAACGGCCCGCCGTCTGCGCCTTGGACGCTGACTCGGTCGACGCTGCTTAGATTCGCAAGGGCGTGTTCAACATCGGGAGCGGACGCGCTGACAGGAATCGGCGGCGTCGTCTGGCCTAAAACGGTGAGCGTGAAATAATCGCTCGCCGTCACGGTCGCGACGACGACTTGGCAGACGTAGCCCCACCCGTACGTCGTGCTGTTCGGACGCGGCGGGAAGCGCATGATCCAGGAGTAGCCGTATTGTTCCGGCTTGCTGGCGGATGCGCGGATGATCTCGAACGCATAGCCGGCGTAGTGGCCGAGCGTCTTTCCGTTGAGCGTCAGCACGCCGTCGTTCGGCACGCGGAGATAGGTCGCGCCGTTGTCATCGATATGCAGCGTGTGGCCGGCGTTCGGATCAGCTCCGCTTGGGGACGTGCTGCCGTTGCCGCAAGTGTGAAGGGGATAGAGCGCGACCTTGTAGAACGATGGCAAGTACGGCTGCGTCGCGGGCGGATCGTAGTTCGTCCACCATTTCTTCGTCGGGCCGTCGCCGACAACGCGATCACCGATCCAATCGACGGCGCTGCCATCGCTGCTCGTGCAATGGATGCGCAGCTTCGTGTTGTCGTCCGGATCGATCTCAATCGAAGAGACAAGCCCGCCCCCCCAGACGCGCGTTGATCGCGGCCAATTGAAACCGCCAATTCCTTCCAGCAGCGCGACGCGTTCCCGGATCGCATCCGGGAATTGGCGTGCCCACTGATAGAGTGTGATCGGACTGCCGCTTGCCGGCGGCAGCGGGCCAATGGGCCAAGGCATTTGAGATTCCCCCCGTTACAATTGCAGAATGAGCGATGAACTTCGTTACGAGCCGTTAGGCGAAGGCAAAGCGATCATCTCGATGGTGCTAGACGTTCAGGGGATGAAGCTGGATGATCCCGTGAACGGTCACGATTTCGTTCGCATCACGACGTTCGATGGCACGACGATCAACGTCATGGACTTAGGCGAGCAAGAGGCAATGAAGTTGCTCGGCGCGCTGATCGATCGAATGGCTGCCATAGGCAATCCGGCGGCGAAAATGTTGCAGGAGTTTTCTGAGCAGCACTGGCCGCGGAAAAATCCTGACGAATGATCAGCGGCGCTACACGGTTTGAACGGCGAACGGGTATGCGAAGGCGGCTTGGTTATTGGCGACGGTGATCCAGACCATGCCGGGGTATTGCCCGATCGGCAGTTCAACTTTCGGCGCGACGGTGACGCCGCCGCTGGCTTGCGGGACGAAAATCGCGATCGCGTCCGGGCCGTTGGTGACGCCGGGGCCGCGGATGGAATCTATCTTGCGGCGGATGCGGTTGAACTCCGCTTTGTCGCGTTCAGTGAAGACGTAGCTCACGCAATTTCCCCCTGCGGTATGAAGTTGAATCAGCCAAACGACGACAGCGCGGCA
>JAXDMN010000073.1:0-4705 GCA_034666045.1 Phycisphaerales bacterium
GCACCTGCTCGCCGGTGGCGACGCCGATGGAGGTCAGGCCGGTGGCGGCGTCGGGCATCGACGTCGTCAGGCCGCCGCCGTCCCAAGTGCCGCCGTTCAAGGCCCGTTGCACTTCACCCTGGACGCCGCTGTAGACGCCGTTGATGTCGGCGTTGCCGGCGGCGGTGGTGGTGAAGAGTTTGTTGTCGGCGATGTCGATCTTGCCGGCGGTGGAGATCGAGATCGGGCCGGTGTTGATGACCTTCATTGCGGTGCCGTCCGAGGAGAGCTCGACGACGCCGGTGCCGCTCGCCGCGACGGAAGAGGAAGTGGTGAGCGACTTGCCGAGCACGAGCTTGCCCGCGGTGGCGCTGGTCGCGCCGGTGTAGGTGTTGACGGCGCTGAGGGTCGTCGCGCCCGCGCCGGCGTTGCTGACCGAACCGGTGCCCGCGATAGGGCCGGCGTAGGTGACCGAGTCGGTGCGGTTGAAGACCATGGCGCCGTTGTCGGCGACGATGCCGTTCACTGTGCCGCTCGCGCCGCCGTTGCCGATCTGGAGCGTGGCGCCGGGATTGATGTCAACGGACGTTCCGCCGCCGGTGCCGGCGATCGCGCCGCTGACGATGAGCGTGCCGCCCTTGATGATGGTCGCGCCCGTGTAGGTGTTCGCGTTGCTGAGCTCGAGCGCGCCGCTGCCGGTTTTGATCAAGCCGCCGAGCTGACCGCTCACGATGCCGCTGAGCTTCGCCTCGACCGCCGCCGTGCCATCGATCACTTCGATGGTGCGGGGCAACGGGATATTGGCGCCGCCGGTCAGATTGATGTTGTTCTGGAAATCGATCGTTCCGTCGGCGTCGCTGGCGCCGAAGATGAGCTTGTAACCTGTCCCGACGAACTGACCGGGCTTGTACAACCCTTGCGTGGCGATGGCGGTGCTGACGCCGCCGTTGTCCCACGCCGCGCTGCCGGTCATGTTCCACGTCAGTGCGGCGCTGCTGCCGATATTGACGACGCGCGTCCCGCCGTACGCAGCGAATCCGCCGTGGCCGAGCCACTGCACTGTGTTGGCGGTGTCGCCGATCGCGCGGGTGGTCATGTCGCTGCTCAAGCCGACCACGCCGCCGTTGAGAACGAGCTTGCTCGCGGTCGGCAGCGCGCCTGCGCTGTCGAGCTTCAGCAGGCCCGCGTTGACGTACGTGGCGCCGGTGTAATCGTTGGTTCCGCTGAGGGTCAGCGTGCCGCGGCCGACCTTGGTCAGCGTGGTGGTCGAGGTAGCGGCGGTGGTGTCGGAGATGGTCGAGGCGATCGTGAGCGCGCCGGCGGTGTTGTGTTGATGGACGATCAGGTCGGTGGTGACCGCGGGCCCGACGGCGGCGGCGGACTTGATCGATCCGCCGGTGATCGTCGCGCCGGCGCTGCCGACGTTGGACGTCACGAGGATGCCGCCGGACGTGATGACATTGTTCGTTCCGCCGAGCGTGAGCGTGGTGCTGGCGTTGAAGCGCAGGCTGTTGACGGTGCGGTCGGCCGCTGGAAGGTTGTTGGTCGCGTTGACGTCGACGTTGTTGGCGGCGGTGTCGAAGGCCGCAACATCCTGTTCGCCGGCCGAGTGAACGTATGGGTTGATCGCATACGTGCCGGCGGCGTTGCCGGTCGCGGCCCATGCCGTCTTGTCGGCCGTTGCATAGCCGCCGAGGATGCCGTTGGTGTTCACCTTGCTCGTGGTGTAACCGTTGAGGTTCGCCGCCTGCGCGCCGCTGGCGAGCGTGAAGTCGACGGTCCCGCCGACCGCGCGCGTGATCGCAGTGCTGCTGATGCGCACGTTCACGTTATTGTTCGCGGCGTTGACGATCTTCATGGCGGATGCGCCGATATCCACGCGCATGGCGTTGCCGAAATACTGGCTGTTGTTGACGTCCGCTTTGCCCTTGAATTCGAGCGTTCCGCCGTTCAGGGAGATCGTGTTGTCGTTCGCGCTGCGCGCGGTGGGCTGATTGACAATGTCATTCAGCGGCGAGGTCGGCTGACTGAAATCGAAGCGGACGGTGCCGTCGGCGACGCGCGTCATGCGGCGGAAGTCGCCGTTGCCGGTGTTCCCGTAGGTCATCGCATTGGCCAGCACGAGCGTGCCTTCGCCGCGTTTGTGCAGGGAGCGGCTGCCGCTGAGGATGCCTTTGAGCAGCAGTTCGCTGTCCGGTTCGACGGTGAGGGCCGTCTGGTTGCCCATCGAAATGCCGCCGGCGAAGGTGTTGTTGCCGCCGAAGTTGTGATAGTTGCCGGCGCCGTCCGGGCGGAACGTGCCGGTGCCGGTGATGGATCGGGTAGCGGGCAGATCGATGCCGCCGAGGAAGCCGAAGGTGCTGGCGGTGCTGCCGAAGTCAACGACGTTCTGCAGTGGGTCCGCATTGGCGACGCCCAGCGCGCCCGCCGAGGCGGCGACGATCGCGTTACCGCCGCTGCTGTTGGTGATTTTTCCGGTGAAGGTATTGTTGCCCGCGAGGACGAGCGCGCCTTGCGTGTTGAACGTCTTCCACGGTCCGCCGCTGATCGTTCCGGTGACCACGGCGAAGCGTCCGCCGGACACACCTAGGCCACCGGTGCCCATCTCGATGTTGCGCGTGAACGTTTCCGTCATGCCAGCGGCGCCGAGCTGGAGATTCTTCGTTCCCTGGACCGAGACGAGCCCGGCCGCGCTGCCGAGGTTGCTGCTTTTCGTAGCGAGGACGGTGCCGCTGCCGGTGAGCGTGAGCACGCCGGTAAAGCTGTGCGACGCCGCCGGGGCCCACGCGGTGGTGCCGGTGACGTTGACATTCATTCCACCCGCGAGGGTCGGGCCGGGATTCACCGGGCTCGCGACGCTGTAGGTTGCGGCGCTGGTGCCGGTGATGACGATCGACGCGGGAACGACCGCGGGCGGGATTTCAGCGGGGAACGGCGGCGCAAAAAACGTTACACCACCCGTGTGCGTCAGGTTGAAGCCTTGCAGGTCGATGACGTACCCGTCGCTGCCGGAGTTGAAGGTCATCGCGCCGACAGTGATCGGCTCAGCGAGCGTGATCGTGCCGGGTGTGGGGCCGAAGACCGCGCTGTCGGGATTGGTGTTGCTCCACGGGACGTAGGTGGCGCCGCCGTCCTGGGTCCAGAGGGGGCTGGTGGTGTCCCACGCGCCGCTGCCGCCGGTGTTGGCGCCGGGCCCATCGGCGTCCCAGGTGGAGGTCGCCGCGAGCGCGGCGGTCCCGAACAGAGTCGCGATCGCCGCCGCCGCTAGAACTGCCTGTCGATTCTTTCGCATGTTTCGCCCTCTCCTGCCGGTTGCAACGAAGCGGATAAACCGCTCCAGACGTGGTTCGAAGGCAAACTTACAGTTCATTTTCTATAAAGCAACATAATTATTATCGACTACATGGGCCACTGTGGGGGCGGTCACACGATTAAACAGCCCATTTGGTCATGATGGTTATAATTAACCCGCCGGATCAGGCGTAGAAATGAGAAAACCCTTCGACGATGACGCCGAAGGGCTCTGTGGATGCCCAGGACAGGACTTGAACCTGCACGAGTTGCCTCGCTACCACCTCAAAGTAGTGCGTCTGCCAATTCCGCCACCTGGGCGTGTGGTAATAACCTGTACGCCGGGGATTATACGGCGTTCAGCGGGGGTGTCGAGAGGGGCTCGGAAGGAGCGCGATCGTGCGACGTCGAACCTGCTGCTTGATCGGTGCGGTGATGATTTTGTTGCTCGCGCCGATCGCCCAGACGGCGGCGGCGCCATCGGCGAAAGAGCTGCGGGTGATGAGCTTCAACATCCGTTATGCGACGCCGAAGGATATTCCCGGCGGCAATGGCTGGCCGCTGCGGAAGGAACTGCTGTTCAAGACGATCGAGGCGTTCGACGCGGACCTCATCGGGCTCCAGGAAGTTTTGCCGACGCAGGGCGAGGAGCTCAAAGCGCGATTCGCGGCGACGCATGAATTCCTCGGCGTGCCGCGCAACGACGGGAAGAGCAGCGGCGAGATGGCGGCCATTTTGTTTCGCCGCGAACGCTTCGAGAAGGTGCGTGACGGGCATTTCTGGTTGAGCGAGACGCCGGACGTCGTCGGCAGCAAGGGATGGGACGCCGACCTGCCGCGCATCGTCACGTGGGTTAAGCTGCGCGATCGAAAGAACGACAACCGGCCGCTGCTATTGCTCAACACGCATTTCGATCACCTCGGGAAGCAGGCGCGGCTCGAATCGGCCAAGCTGATGCGCAAGCGGATGATCGAACTTGCCGGCGCGGGCGAGGCGGTGATCGTTACTGGCGATTTCAACGCGGTGCAGTATTCGCCGCCGTACAAAGCGCTGCTCGGGGAAGCGGACGCGCCGCTGCGGCTGGTGGAGACGTTCAAGGAAGCGCACCCGAAGCCGACGACGCAGGATTTCACGTTCAACAACTTCACCGGCCAGAACGACCGTGCCGATCGTATCGATTGGATTCTGCGATCGGAGCAGCTCGCGACGGTGAAAGCAGAGATCGATCGGACGAATGACAACGGGCGGTATCCGAGCGATCACTATCCCGTCGAGGCGGTGTTGCAGTGGAACGAGCCAAAGAAGTAGGAGAAATCAGGCCATCGGAAACTGCATTTGCCCTGTGCGGCGTTCGCGCAGTCCCCAGACCATCCAGCCGGGTCGTCCCTTGCTCTGGCCTTCCGTCTGCACGTTGTTCGGATGCCGGTAGCCAACG
>JAXDMN010000074.1:0-10567 GCA_034666045.1 Phycisphaerales bacterium
AGTACACCCGCCCGATCCTTGTGAAACTGCGGCGGATTTTCCGGCAGGCATCGCCGAAGCTCGAAGAGGCGATCAAGTGGAACGTGCCGTGCTTTGTGTACAAGGGCCCGGTCGGCGGATTCGCGGCGTACCAGAAGCACGTCAGTTGGGGTTTGTGGAAGGCCAAGCTCCTGAACGACCCCGACGGCATCATCGGCCGCGGCATCATGGCCGGCGGGAAGATCACAAAAATGTCCGAAATCCCGCCGGCGTCGAAACTCATCACGCTGATCAAGCAGGTCATCGCCCTGAACGAAGCCGCGGCATCAAGACCTCGGAAGCCGCCACCCAAGCCGCCCGCACGCAAGCACGTCAAACGGCTGAAGTGACATGAAGACATCCTCCTCTTCCCCGTTTCGATTCTCTTTTAGATGAAGACAGAGCGCGGTGTTGCGACCGCATGCTTTCCCTCGCTGCGCTCGGCCGCATCGCCGGGGCGGTCGACGGGTTCATTGCGGCGCGTAGCCGCAAACACCGCTCATGAAACGCGGTCGGGTCTGTCGCGCCGCCGGCGCTAGCGCCTGTTCGTGGTCGATGAGTTCAGTGCCACAGCCGCCTGAACGAGGGCCCGGAGCGCGGCCTGATTGATCTTCTCGCCCTCACGAATGTCGATCGCGCGCCGGGTGTTCCCGTCAAGGCTCGAGTTGAACAATCCCGCGGGGTCCTTCAACCTGGCCCCTCGAGCGAAGGTCAGCTTCACCACTTGCTTGTAGGTCTCGCCGGTACAGACGATCCCGTCGTGAGACCAGACCGGCGTTCCCCTCCACTTCCACTCCTCAACGATTTTCGCGTCGGCCTTGCGGATGATCGCGCGGACCTGGGCCAGCACCTTTCCCCGCCAATCCCCCGCGGCCCCAAGTTCCTCGATTCGTCCGTCGATCAATTCCGAGGCTCGCTTCCCTTCGGCTGTTTCATGCTTCTTCATCGGTTACCAATCCATGTCGTTGCCGCGGCCGCCGTCTTGATCTCCCGCAGAGCCTGCCCTGAGTATGTCGAAGGGATCAACTCGTCGTAGGGCTGGCGGACGCTCAGGGCAGGCATGATATGGCCCTGTCGGCATGTTGCTCCACGCACTTGATTCGCGCTCCGTCGACGGTACTGTGCCTTGTCCTGCACGCACGCTTATTTTGGTACGAAAGCGATACCACAATGAGACCACGCAAATGAGATCACGCAAGACTTCAGGCCCCACCACGACACGTCGCGACGTTCTTAAGGGAGCCGCGGGCGTTGTGGCCGGCGCGGTTGTCGCATCCATTGGCGGATGCGCCGCGCAGGCTGACAAGCCAACTGCAAGCTCGAGATCGTTCGAACGCAAACCGCGAGGTTTTCACATGAGCACGATCACCACCAAAGACGGCACGGAGATTTACTACAAGGATTGGGGCAGCGGACAGCCGATCGTTTTCTCGCACGGTTGGCCTCTTTCGGGCGACGACTGGGACGCGCAGATGATGTTCTTCTTGAATCACGGCTATCGCGTCATCGCCCATGACCGGCGGGGTCACGGACGCTCCAGCCAGGTCGGCAACGGGCACGATATGGATCACTACGCCGACGACCTCGCGGCCCTCACGGCGCATCTCAACTTAAAGAAAGCGATCCATGTAGGCCATTCGACCGGCGGCGGTGAAGTCGCACGTTACCTCGCGCGCCACGGCGAAAGTCGCGTCGCCAAGGCGGTCCTCGTTAGCGCAGTGCCGCCGCTGATGGTAAAGAGTGCGGCGAATCCCGGCGGCCTGCCTAAATCCGTCTTCGACGGCCTTCAAGCGCAGGTGGCCACCAACCGGGCCCAATTTTATCTGGATCTGCCGACCGGACCTTTTTACGGCTACAACCGGCCAGGCGCCAAGGCATCGCACGGCGTGATTTGGAATTGGTGGCGCCAAGGCATGATGGGCGGCGCCAAGGCGCACTACGACGGCATCGTCGCCTTCTCCCAAACCGACTTCACGGAGGACCTGAAGAAGTTCACGGTGCCGACGTTGGTCATGCACGGCGATGACGACCAGATCGTCCCTTATGCCGACTCTGCCCCGCTGAGCGCCAAGCTGGTGAGGGGCGCGATCTTGAAAACCTACAAGGGTTTCCCGCACGGCATGCCGACAACGAATGCGGCTCAAATCAATGCCGATCTGCTCGAATTCATCAAGTCCTAAACGCACATCACCCTGGTCTTTCTCCAGCCTGTATTTCTTCTTATGAAGACCGTCGCGCGGCCCCCCTGTCGCAGCGCCGGGCTTCCGCTCGTTCCTCATCGTGGTATGGGCATCCTGCCCGTGATGCGTGTACTCACGCATGTGCGGCGCAGCCGCACGAATCCCGCCCCGCCAGTGGCGCTTTCCAGACCTTTTTTTTATGCAGACCTTCTCGTGGTGTTGCAGCGCCGGGCTTCCGCTCGTTCCTCGCACGCCCGACGTGGCGGTCGGGGCGTCCTCGCGCGAAAAATCCAAAAAGCAAAGAGCAAAGAGCAAAGAACAGTGACCAGTGACAATCACAATGTCCGCGCTTGCCGCTTCTTGCATCGCCCGGCGCGCGCCGCGTACACTGCTCCCCCAACGAAACCCAGGAGCAATCGTTCATGGCCAAGTCCAGCAACGGCGGCAGCGGTAAGGGAAAAAACACGTCAATCAACGTCTGTCTCGTCGGCCAGAAATTCATGGGACGGACGCACTCGAACGCGTTCCTGAAAGTCGACAAGTTTTTCGACGTCCCGATCAAACCCGTGATGCACACGATCGTCGGCCGCAATGAGGCGGAGCTGCGCGAGTTTCAGGAGCGGTGGGGGTGGCAGAATTCTTCCACCGACTGGAAACGGGCGGTGCGCGACGAAAGAATTGGGCTGGTCGATATTGGCACCCCGAATCACCTGCATGCCGAGATGTCGATCGCGGCGCTGGAGGCGGGGAAACACGTCGCCTGCGAAAAGCCGCTGGCCGGGACGCTCGCGGATGCGCGGCAGATGCGCGATGCGGCCAAAAAAGTGGGGCGGAAGCAGCAGACTTTCGTTTGGTACAACTATCGCCGCGTACCCGCGGTTGCGCTGGCGCATCAACTGGTGCGCGATGGCAAGCTGGGTCGCATTTTTCATGTCCGCGCGTTTTATCTTCAGGACTGGGGCGTGCCGGGCGTGCCGCTTTTGTGGCGCTTCCAGAAAAAGTTCGCTGGCAGCGGGGCGCACGGCGATTTGAATGCGCACATCGTCGATATGGCTCGCTTTATTACCGGCGATGAGATTTTCGAGGTCGTCGGATCGATCGCGGAGACGTTTATTAAAGAGCGCGATATTCCCAGCAGCGGGCCCGCCGGCGGGATCGCGGCCGGCACCAAGGGAAGCGGGGCGAAGAAGGGGAAGAGTGACGTCGATGACGCCGTCCTCTTCCTCGCGCGTTTCAAGCAGGGCGCGGTCGCATCGTTCGAAGCGACGCGTCTCGGCACCGGCAATCAGAATAAGAACGGAATTGAAATCAACGGCGAGAAAGGCTCGATCCGCTTCAATTTCGAGGACATGAATTATCTCGAGTTTTATGATGCGACCGCGGAGCGGCGGGTGCAGGGGTGGACGAAGATCATGGTCACGCACGGCGGCGATCACCCGTACGTCGGCAACTGGTGGCCGGATGCGCACATCATCGGCTACGAGCACGGGTTCGTGAACCAGGTGGCGGACATGATGAACATGCTCGGCGGGAAACCGCCGGTCGTGCCGATGCCGGATTTTGAGGACGCATTTAACACGCAGCAGGTGCTGGAGGCGGCGATGATTAGTGCGCAAAACCGGGCGCCGGTTCGCGTGTCTGAGATGAAGTGACCCGCCACGGAGCCGCCAGTCCCGCCCGCGGAAGAATTGGGATAGCCGGGTCGATCCTCCATCCTTTATCCTCATTTCGTGAACACCCGAAAGGCAGCATGATTCGCACGCGAACTGTTCTCGTTCTCGTCTCGGCAGTGTCGATGGCGGTCATTGTGAGCGGTTGTCGCCCAAAATCGGGCCCGACCAAGGCCGGAAAACCGCTCGATTCGCCGGTGATGACCGACACCGACAAGCGCATGAGCGAGTTGCAGCGGCGCTCGCACGATCTGGCCGGCGTCGTCAAAGAGCTTCCCGGGCGCGATGCGCGCGAGGACCGCGAGCTGGTCGCCAAGGCGTTCGATGCGACGCACGATGCGCTGACGATGATGGGCGGTCCCGCGCCAGGGGGGGCGCTGCGGCAGCAGCTTCGCATCATCGAGAATATTCGTCAGTTTCTGCGCAGCGCGGATGAAAAGCTGTCGTACGACCCGGCCGTCGACGCCGGGCTGCGCGCGACGCACAGCGCGCTGGAGGGCGTGCGTGAGCGCCTTTTCCCGGCGGATCAGAACGTGCAGGCGCAGGTGCATGCGCTCGGCGAGCGGCTCAGCGAGCTCGATCAAGTGCGCGGGCCGATGCATTCGGTCGTCGTCGCGCAAGTCTTCCAGAGTGCGTCACAAGCCATCGACACGATGGGCGGGATTCTCAACGCGCGCAGCCAGGCGATCACGCAGCAGACCCCGGCGCCCGCGCCGCCGCCCGCTGCGCCCGCGCTGCCGGCAGCGGTCCCGGCCTCCGCATCCGCCCCCCCTGCGACGCCCGCCGCAGCGCCACGGAACTGAAGCAAGTAGCCGCTCGAGGTGCCGCCGTGGCGTGGACGTCGTTGTGTGAGTTGCACGAGCTGAAGCCGGGCGAAGGCAAATACGTCGAGATCGAAGGGTTTCAGCTCGCCGTTTTTATTGAGAACGGCCAGGTGTTCGTGCTCGACAACACCTGCCCGCACGCCGGCGGGAATCTCGCGGGCGGGTACGTCGACGAAGGGTGCGCCATCTGCCCCTGGCACTACTGGGCGTTTCGGCTCGAGAACGGCCAGCTCAAAGACATGCCGGGCGTGATGGTCGCGACGTACAAAACGCGCCTCTTCGATTTCAACGAGAAGAAGTTTGTGCAGGCGGATCTGCCGCACCCGTAGCGTTGCTCGTACGGATCAACTCCAGGGTTACCACGATCGGCCGATGGTCCGATGCGACGGCCTCGTCGATCACGCGCGCGCCGATTACCCGCCAGCACGATGGTGGTTTCACAAAAACGTGATCGATGCGGACGCGCGGCTTGTCCGCCGGCGAGGTCAGTAGTTGATCGCCCTGCGTGACGAGAACCCAATCCGCCGCCAGCGCTGCGAGCGGCTCGCTCTCCGCCTGGCAGTTGAAATCACCGGCGAGGATGGCGGGATGCTTCAGATCGGCGAACGCCTCGTTGATGCGCTTCGCCTGTGGCAGTCGATCGGGCGAGCCGCTGGTGTGATCGAGGTGTGTGGAGATGAAGACGATCTGCTTCGCGCCCGTGCCGCGCGACATCTCAATCGTCGCCGCCAGCGCCGCCCGCGGTTCGCGGCGATTGCCCTCGGCATACAGCAGGGGAATGATGCGCGATTCGATGATTTTCCGCCGGCTCAGGATGGCGTTGCCATACTTACCGCCGTCGTAGTTCATCGCCGGTCCGTAGGCGTGGTGCATGTTCAGCAGCCGCGCTAGCTCCGCGGCTTCGTCGACGACGCCGACGCGCGCGGTGCCGCTGTCGACTTCCTGCAAGGCGACGAGATCCGGCTTCGCGTCGCGAATGACGCGCGCGATGCGCGGCAGGTCGAGTCGGCCGTCCATGCCGGCGCCGTGGTGAATGTTGTACGTCATCACCGTGAGGCGCGTCGGTTGATTCGCGCCCGCGCCCGCGCCGCATCCGCCGATCATCAGCGACGCTGCGACCGTCAGGAATACTGCGATTGCGTTTTTCATGTGCATTGCGTGCGCAGACTAACGGCAGTTTGTGGCAATCGGAAGCGGCCGCGATATAGTTTGCGGGCGACGCATGTCCACTCGAGTCGCGATCGCATTGCTGTTGTTGCTGGCGCTCGTGCTGCGCGCGTGGGATTTTCCCCAGCGGCACGAAGTGCGCGACGCGGACGAACTGGCGTACGTCGCCGGGAGCCTGCAACTGCTCGAAGGGCTCGATCCGCCGCACAAGCACGCGCCGGCGGGGCCGCAGACGTGGGTCGGCTGGTTTTATGCGGGCGGGCAGACGGCGCGATATCTCGTCGATCCGACCGCGGAGGAGCACGCGGTCGCGCCGCGCGTTCGACCGGTCGTCGCGACGAATCACGCGCTGTGGGACAACTACGCGGACCTGGGGAAAATGCGCGCGGCGTGGATTTTCGTCGCGCTGCTGGCCGCGCTTTGGGCGATTATTGAAGCGTTCAAACTGGGCGTGTACGCGATCGGCCCGTCGACATCGGCCATCGTTGCGACGGACGCCGACGACGCCGCGACCCTTCCCAAACCATTCGAAGAGCCGCCGATCGATACCGGATTGTCTCCGCCGCCTCCACCGCCGCCACATCCAACACCGCGCCAAAAATACGATTCCGCCGCCGTCCCCGCCGGGTTTCTCGTCGCGGGCATCATCGCATTCACGCCGCTGCTGGTTTTTCTGGGCGGCGCAGGCCGGCCGCACGTGACGGCGTGGTGCTTCGGCATCATCGCCGCGTCGCTCGCGATCCGCCGGCCCGGACCGCGCGGGCAGATTTTATCCGCGATTCTCATGGGCCTGGCGATCGCGTCGCGGCTCGACATGCTGCTGCTCCTGCCGATCGTCTGGAGCGAGCAGTTCGCCCGCCGGCGCGAGTATGGGTTTGTCCGCTCGTTCGTCGGCTATCACGTCATCGCCGCGATTGTGACGCTGCTGGTCGCGCCGTGGCTCATGACAGATCTGATCGGCAATGTGCAGGCGATCGCGGCGGGGGCGGCGCGCGTCGTGGAGCCGATCGTCAGCGGCGGGATGCCGCGCGGCGCGGGCGCGGGCGTCGCGGTCAGTGCACGGGGACTTCGCGATCTTGCGCTGTCGCAGGGTTTGTGGCTGCTGCCGCTGCTGGCGCTGGTTGGAATCCTCTGGCCGCGGCGCGGGCAGCGCGTGCCGCGCCTATTGCTGGCAATCTATGTCATCGCGCTCGTCGGCGCGGCGATGTTCAAGGCGCGCGGCTTCGCGATGCAGCATTACGGCGCGCCGATCGTCGTCATGATCGTCATGAGCGCGTTCGCGCTGCGGCCGCTGGCAGGGCGGGGAGGAAAAATCGCGTGGATCGTCGTCGGTCTCGCACTGATCGTGCCCATCGTGCAGACGGCGCGTTCGGTGGCGGCGCGGCAGAGCGCGTACGCCGATGACGCGCCGGCCATCGCGTGGATCGAACAGAACATCCCGCCCGGCACGCGTGTTTACTCGCGCAATTCGATCTATAACCCGCTGCCGACGCGCGCCGCCGCCGATGCGCTTTGGGCAGAAGTGAACGATGGCGGGGCGTGGGAGAAAAAGGTTCTCGCCGACCTCGCTCCGCTGAACCTCTCCGCCGACCGGCTGCCGCGCGCGCTGTCCGACCAGCACATGCTCCGCGAGCGCGGCGGACGGCGCGGCTGGTTCATCCTCGGCAGCCGCGGCGACGTCGGCCGGCCGCGGTATGACGTGCGCCTTATCGCCGAGCGAGCGTCGCTGTTCGGCGTGCACGATGTCCGCAAGGAATTTTCGGAGCACGGCGGCGTGATCCTGTGGCGCGGGACGCTCGAGAACGCGCAGGTCGCCGGCCTCACGCCGGCCGCGCGGTTCGAGGCGCGGAACAAGAAGAACGGCGTGTTCGTTTTCGTCTCGGCCGACGTGAAGCTCTCCGCCGCGCCTCTTGCGACGACCGCGCCGGTGGCGGTTCCTCCTCCGACGAGCGCGCCCACGACCGCAGCCACCGCGCCGGCGACTCACCCCACGACGAAATCCGCGCCGTGAGCATGACGCCCCTGATCAGTCTCGTGATCCCTGCGCTGAACGAGGCGCCCAATCTCCCGCCGCTGCTCGAGCAGATCGCCGCCGCCCTCGCCGGGCGCGATTATGAAGTGATCGTCGTCGACGACAACAGCCGCGACGATACGAAAGTGGTCTGCGCGAAACTCGCGCAGCGTTACCCGCTCCGCCTGATCGTGCGCGAGCGGCCGATGAACGGGCTGAGCGGCGCTGTCCTTCACGGCATCGCCGACGCGAAGGGTGAATACCTCGTCGTCATGGACGCCGACCTTCAGCATCCGCCGGCAAAAATTCCCGAACTGCTCGCGCCGCTCGAACGCGGGGAGGCGGATTTCGTGATCGGCTCGCGCTACATCGCCGGCGGCACGACCGGCGAAAACTGGGGCTTTTTCCGCAGGATCAACTCGCGCGTCGCGATGTTCCTTGCCCGCCCCTTCGCCGGCCGGACGGCCGATCCGATGTCCGGGTTCTTCGCGCTCAAGCGCTCCACCTTCGACCGCGCGCAGCGCCTCACGCCGCTCGGCTACAAGATCGCGCTCGAGCTGATGTGCAAGTCGCGCGTGCAAAACGTCCGCGAAATACCGATCCATTTCGCGGAGCGCACGCGCGGCGAATCGAAGCTCACCCTCAAGGAACAGTTCCGCTACCTCGAGCACCTCAGCCGGCTGTACGACTTCACCTTCCCGCGCGCGTCGCCGATCGCAAAATTCATCATCGTGCTGGCGGTGAGCTGGTTCGTCGGGTTGATGATCTTCATCGGTCTGACCGCTCGGCCCGGCGGCGCATCGCCGGTCGCGGCGGCGGGGATCGCGTACGCGTTTGCGCTCGCGGTGACGGCGGTGTTTCACCTGCGTTACGTGCGAACGCAGCGCGAGTTCATCATCCGCCCGCGGCCGTGGCTCGATTTCGTTTTTATTTCCGCGGCGGAGTTGCTCGTGTGCGTGGTGGCCGCAAAATGGGTCGCATCGCGCGTCGCGGCGCCGACAAAGTGTGATCTGTTCGTGATCCCGTTCCTCCTCGCGACCGTCGTGCGCTACGTGCTGCGAAAAGAACTTCTCCAGGACGTCCGCGGGCTGCGCAGGGAAGTGCGCAAGGACGAGCTGACGTGACGGCCGCCACGTCGCAATCTTCGCTCGGCGTCCCCGACGATTCTCCGGATGTGCCAAGCACAAAACGCGAGTGGCTACCCGTCGCCATCGCGGCCGTCATCTTCGCCGCGCAGTCGCTGACGGCGGCGGTCAAATCGGAAGGCTTTCTCGAAGCGGACGCCTGCACGCATTACCAGTACGCGCGCTTCGCGCTCGGCGAGCCGCACTATCTCGTGAACGTGTGGGGCCGGCCGTTCGTCACCGGGCTTTACGCGATCCCCGCGACGCTCGGCGGGCGAATCGGCGTCCGCGTCACCAGCATGTGCTGCGCGCTGCTGATCGCGACGATCGCCTGGCAGATCGCGCGCGACCAGAAATATCGCTGGCCCGCGCTGGCTTTCATTTTCACGCTCGCGCAGCCGCTGGTGTTTCTCCATTCCTTCAGCGAATTGACGGAATTGCCGTTCGCGCTGCTGCTGGTGCTCGCGTTCTGGGCGTATCGGCGGAAGCAGTGGCTGATCATGACGATGCTGATCGGCCTGACGCCGACCGCGCGACCGGAGGGATTCGGCTTCCTCATGCTTGCCGCCGTCGCGCTGATCGCGCACCGCCGCGCGTGGTGGGTGCTCGTGTTGCCGCTGCCGCTGCTGATCTGGACCTACGCCGGCTGGCGAGTTTACGGCCGGCCGGATTATTTTGATCCGCTCTCGCAGCGGTTGCCGGAGTCGATGCGCTGGCTGATGTGGCTTCGACATGAGTGGCCGTACCAGCCGGAAAGTCTCTACGCGCGCGGTCAGCTCTATCACTTCATCGGCCTGCTCCCGGCGATCGTCTCGCCGCTGCTTGCGCCGTTCGTACTCATCGGCATCAAAAAATCAATCCGCCGACTCTGGCCGCGCGATCATGTCGAGCGGTGCCAAATGCTCATCGCCGCCATTCCGCTGATGATCCTCGTCGGGCACAGCGTGCTGTACTGGCTCGGCAAGATGGCCAGCAACGGCGAAGTGCGCTACATGCTCATCGTCGCGCCGTTCTGGGCGCTGCTGGCGGCGCGCGGATGGGAGTGGACGTTCGAGCGGCTGAACTGGCGGCGGCTCGTGTACGTTCCCGCGGCGATCCTCGCGCTGCTGCCGCTGTTGATCAACGTGCTGTACCCGGTCGTTCCGATCCATCTCAGCGGCGACGGCGTGAAGGCGCGCGAAGTGGCGAAGTGGTATCAGCACGACCGCGTCTCGACCGACTTCCCGCGCATCATGAGCTCCAATCCGGAGATCGCCTACTTCATGGGCGTCAGTCACACGGACGCCGGCTGGGTTCGCGAATGGCGGCGCGAGGTGCTGCTGAAGCCGCAGCCGGGGACGTTTCTGGTGTGGGATCCGGTTTACGCGCAGTTCAACTCGGATGCGAACCGCGTGATCTCGCTGGAAGAAATCCGCAGTGCGGGGTGGGTTGAGGTCTCGGAGATCGCGGATGCGTTCAACCCGATCAGTTCGGGCGCGCCATGGCACTTTTTCGTCAGTCCGACGAGCATCTTTGGACGCGCGTCGCGGTAAATCACGCGCATAACATTTAGCCGCGTCGCTTGCGACGCGCG
>JAXDMN010000075.1:0-4642 GCA_034666045.1 Phycisphaerales bacterium
GCGGCCCCGGCCGGTGTCCAACGACCGCAAGTACAAGGGCGCCGACAAGCTCAAGGGAAAAGTCGCCCTGATCACCGGCGGCGACAGCGGCATCGGCCGCGCCGTCGCGATTCATTTCGCCAAGGAAGGCGCCGACGTCGCCGCGCTCTACCTCAACGAACACGATGACGCGAAGGAAACCAAGCGCCTCGTCGAAAAGGAAGGCCGTCGCTGCATCACCATCGCCGGCGACATCGGCGACGAAATGTTCTGCATCGACGCGGTCGAGCAGGCGGTCAAAGAGCTCGGCCGGCTCGACATCCTCGTCAACAACGCCGCCGAGCAGCACCCGCAGGAAGACATCCAGAAAATCAGCAGCTACCAGCTCGAGCGCACCTTCCGCACGAACATCTTCAGCTTCTTCTTCATGACCAAGGCGGCGCTGAAGCACATGAAGGGCGGCAGCGCGATCATCAACACGACATCGGTGACGGCATATCGCGGCAGCGCACACCTCCTGGACTATGCGTCGACGAAGGGGGCGATTGTCGCGTTCACGCGCTCACTGGCGGAGAACCTCGCGGAGAAAAAGATTCGCGTGAATGGCGTCGCGCCCGGGCCGATCTGGACGCCGCTCATTCCGTCGACCTTCCCAAAGGAAAAAGTGGAAAAATTCGGCAGCGATGTCCCGCTCGGCCGCGCGGGCGAGCCGGCGGAAGTGGCGCCGGCGTACGTCTTTCTCGCATCAGAGGATTCCAGCTACATGACCGGCCAGGTCCTGCATCCCAACGGGGGCGAAGTCGTCAACGCCTGACCCATCCGTGCGCCGGGCGAAGGAGCGAACCATGCGCGTCTCAATTCTCATCACCATCGCGGCCGCCATGCTGGCCGCAGGCGGCTGCAAATCGGACGAGCCGAAAGTCGTCACGCACACGCCGGACAGTCCACAGCTCGCGCGCGCCAAAGACGCCGATCAGAACGCCAACCAGGTGAACGCCGACAAGCTCGACCTCTTCGCCGCGATCGCCGGCCCGATGCCGACCGGCGTCGCGGTCTCGCAGATGAACCGCGTCTTCATCAACTTCCCGCGCTGGGGCGATCCGGTGGAGTTCACGGTCGGCGAAGTCGTCGAAGGCAAGGTCGTCGCCTACCCGACGCGCGCGATGAACGACGAGCAGCACGGCGATCCGTCGAAAGTGCTCGTCGCGGTGCAGAGCGTAGTGTTCGACGAGCAAAATCGGCTCTGGTGCGTCGACACCGCCAGCATCAATTTCGGGCCGCCCAAGCCGAACGCCGCCAAGCTCGTCTGCTTCGATCTGAAGAACCATGAGCCGGTGAAGTACATCCGCTTCAAGCCGGACGTCGTCCTGCCGACGACGTACCTCAACGACGTTCGCTTCGACCTCAAGCGCGGACGCGAGGGGATGGCGTTCATCACGGATTCATCGCAGAGTGGGCCGAATGGCATCATCGTGGTCGATCTCGCCACCGGCGAAGCGTGGCGGCGGCTGCACGATCATCCGTCGACCAAGCCGGAGCCGAACTTCGCGCCGATCGTCGAGGGCGAACCGCTCATGACCCGCATCCCGGGCAAGCCGGAGGCGTACATCAAGATCGGCTCCGACGGCATCGCGATCAGCGGCGATCGCAAAACGCTCTTCTACTGCCCGCTCGCCGGGCATCACCTGTACAGCGTCAGCGTCGATGCGCTGGCGGATCGGAACAAGAGCGATCAGGACGTCGCCGCGACGGTCAAAGACCTCGGCGATCGCGGCTACGCATCGGACGGGCTCGAGACCGGCAAGGACGGCTCCATCTACCTGACCGATTACGAGCACAACGCCATTCACGTCTGCGACGCCAGCGGCCAGAACGATCGCGTGCTCGTCTCCGACCCGCGCATGATCTGGCCGGACACGATGAGCGCCACCGGCAGCGACGGGTATCTCTACTTCACCGCCAACCAACTCAACCGGCAGAAGAATTTTCACAACGGCAAGGATCTGCGTCAGCAGCCGTATGCGATCTTCCGTTTCCCGATCCCGAGCAGCGGCGCGCGCACCGCAACCGCGTCGGCGGAGCCGAACACCCAATGAATCACGGCCCGCCGATCAAACTCGAGAACGTGCGCGCGGCGAAAGAGGCCGGCCTCGTTTATGTCACGGATGACTCGCCCGGCATCACGCGCAAGCGGCAGGGCAAGTCGTTCATCTACCTCGACCCGCGCGGGCGGCAGATCAAGGAGCGCCAGACGCTCGACCGCATCCGCATGCTGGCGATTCCGCCGGCGTATCGCGACGTCTGGATCTGCCCCAGCGATCGCGGCCACATCCAGGCGGTCGGGCGCGACGACCGCGGACGCAAGCAATACCGCTATCACGAAAAGTGGCGCGAGGTGCGCGACGAGAACAAGTACGGGCGGATGATCGACTTCGCCAAAGCGCTGCCGGGCATCCGCCGCACCGTCGCGCGGCACATGAAGCTTCCCGGCCTGCCGCGGGAAAAAGTTCTTGCCGCGGTCATCAAGTTCATGGAGATGACGCTCATCCGCGTCGGCAACGACGAGTACGCGAAACAGAATAATTCATACGGCCTGACCACGCTCCAGGACCGCCACGCCCGGTTCTCGCGCGGGAAAGTGCGGCTCGAGTTCCGCGGCAAGAGCGGCGTCGAGCACGAGTTTGAGATCGGCGATCCGCGCCTCGCCGCGATCGCCAAGCAATGCCAGGATCTGCCGGGGCAGGAGTTGTTTCAATACCTCGACGAGAAGGACGTCGTCCGCGACATCGGCTCGACCGACGTGAACGACTACCTCCGCCAGATCAGCGGGAAGGATTTTACCGCGAAGGATTTTCGCACCTGGGCGGGGACAGTGCTGGCGGCGACGGCGCTGTACGAGATCTCCAAGTTCGATACGAACGCGCAGGCGAAGAAGAACGTCGTCCGTGCGGTCGAATCGGTCGCCGCGAAGCTCGGCAACACCAAGGCCGTCTGCCGCAAGTGTTACATTCATCCTGAGATTCTCAACGCCTACATGGAGGGCGTCCTCGTCGACACGCTGGCGAAGCGCGCGGCGCGGATGGCGCAATCGATCGCGAAGCTTCGCCCGGAGGAGGCGGCGGTGCTCACGCTGCTCCAGTCGCGCCTCGCCGCCGCGAAGCGCGCGAAGGCGGTCGCGCCGAAGACGGTAAAGCAGGCGCTTCAGCGCAGCCTCAAGCTGGTTGCGCAGTCTGCCTCACAGGGCGGGCCGGCCCGGCGTCGCAAGGCGTCGTGATCGTCACAGTCGCGCGGGTCGTCATCTTCCGCGGAAACTCGCTGGAATGCCGTTGTTTCCCGCCGCTTCCGCGCCCGCGCGGTGACGCGCTGTCAGCGCTATGAACCAGCGCAAGCGACGTTTTGACCAACGCCGCAGCGCGTCCGCGAATGCCTTCAAAACGCACGCGAAAAATGCCAGTAAATCTTTCACCGCGCCAGCGGCCTGTCAGCGTTTTCCTCGGGGTCGCGAACGCGGCACTGAGTTTGCCTTGAAGCTCTGCGAATCGTTTTGACACTCATACGATGGGTGTCATAATCGCGGCGGGGCGGGAGCGATTCGTTCGGCATCGCAGTGACGGCCGGCGCAGATCGGCTCCCGCGGCGTCGCGAAGGCAGAGAGAAAGGACAAGGCTATGGCCGCACCTGGGTTTTTCACACCGCAGCGTCCTGCCGGTTCCAGACCGGTCCGCCGCTTTACGCTCGACATGGCCAACAAATCGCTTCCGCTCGTGAAGCGCATCGTCGGCGACATCGTCCGGGCGCACACGACCGTTTCGAACTGTCGCGAACTTCTCGAGCGCACGACGGCGGCGAAGGAAGTGGCCGTCATTCAGAAGGAGCTTGACCTGGCGATCTCGCGGCTCGAGGAACTGGTCGATGAGCTGTCGAACGTCGGGGTGGAGCTGAAGGATTACGAGCAGGGCCTGGTCGATTTCATCGGCCGTCACGAGGGTCGCGACGTCTACCTGTGCTGGAAGCTCGGCGAAGACCGCATCACGCACTGGCACGAGCTGAATGCAGGCTTCGCCGGCCGAAAGCCCGTGTCGCTGCTGAAGGAGCGCGAGAAGGGCGCCAAGGCCTGAACCGCGACTCGACATCCTGGAGAATTTCAACCGACGCCGTCCGCAAGGGCGGCGTCGTCTTTTTACGGTCTGCCTTTCATGACTGATCGAGCGCTGCGCATACGTCATCCCAAACGCGCAGCGCCCTCGGGGGCGAAAATCCGCCGGTCGCAGAATTTTCCCCACGAGTTTTCAGGCGTTCCGCGCGATGCGTCCCGGCGCGCTGCGCGTCTGTCGCGACAACCGCGCAGCGCGGCGGAGAAGATGGAGGGCGCGGTCTCCGCGCCGAACGGTGCACATGTGGCGATGGACGCGGATGCATCAAATTGCAACACCCGGCAACAATATCCTTTGTGCGAGTCGCCGCCCGCGGCGCAAGTCGCGGCCGGGCAAACAGTAGCGATGACCGCCATCCGCCGCGCAGGAAAAAGTGTTGCACGGCGCTGACACCGCGCGGCGCAGATCCTTCGGAGTACCTCAGAAGGTGTTTAAGAAGTCTCTTTTCACGTGGCATGGGCGCCTCGCCCATGCATTCGCGGCGGCCAGCCGTTTCTGTGACGCAACGA